>JBKJNP010000075.1:0-14075 GCA_046593565.1 Sphingomicrobium sp.
CAATGGCTGGAAAAGCTCGACCGTCAACGAGCTCCGCGAAGACCTCGAAGGCTTTTTGAAGCGCTAGCGGTCAATCGTCATTGATCAGGCTGCAATGCTTGGTCTCGCGCATCCGGATGTAAGCGACCAACGATCCGAGGATCACCACCGAGACGTAAATGTAGAACCACCGCTCGTGACCAATCTGCTTCAGGTACAGCGCGACATATTCCGCCGTGCCGCCGAACAATGTGTTGGCGATTGCATATGGCAAGGCGACCCCGAGCGCGCGGATATGGGCTGGGAACAATTCGGCTTTCACCACCGCGTTGATCGAGGTGTAGCCGGTGACCATCACCAGCGCGGCCATCACCAGCCCGAACGCCGCGATGGGGTTGGTCGTCGTCTCCAGCGCGACGAACAATGGATAGGTGGTGAGCGCGCCGGCAATCCCGAAGAAGATCATCACCGGCCGCCGCCCGACCCGGTCCGACAGCGCGCCGCCGAGTGGCTGAAGGAGCATGAATACGGTCAACGCCGCAGTCATGATCCGCGACGCGGTGGTACGGTCGAAGCCGACGGTATTGGCGAGATATTTCTGCATGTAGGTGGTGTAAGCGTAGAAGGCGAGCGTTCCCCCGGCGGTGAGCGCCATCACCAGAAAAGCCTCTTTCGGATGATCGCGAAACAGGTTTGCGCCGCTCGATTTCGGGCGATCCCCGGCCGCCGCGACCTTCTGGTAATTTTCGGTCTCGGTAAGATTTCGGCGGATGACGAACACCACCACCGCAAGCACCGCCCCGACCCCGAATGCGATCCGCCAGCCAATCCGCTCCATCCCCGCCTCGCCAAGCTGCGCCTGAAGGACGAGCAGCAACGCCAAGGCGAGCAATTGCCCGGCGATCAAAGTGACATATTGGAAGCTCGGCCAGAATCCGCGCCGCTCCTTGCCCGCCATTTCCGACAAATAGGTCGCGCTCGAGCCATATTCGCCACCCAGGCTCAGCCCCTGGATCATCCGCGCCACGATCAGTACCGCCGGTGCAAGCAGGCCTGCACTGGCGTAGGTCGGCGCGCAGGCGATCATCAGCGAACCCAAGCACATCAGCGACACCGACAGGGTCAGCCCGGCTTTGCGCCCGCGCCGGTCGGCATACATCCCCATCACCCACGCACCGATCGGCCGCATGACGAAGCCGACGGCGAACACCGCTGCGGTGTTCAACAATTGCGCGGTGGTGTCGCCTTTGGGGAAGAATACCGGCGCGAAATATAGCGCGAACGCCGAGTAGACATACCAGTCGAACCATTCGACCAGATTGCCCGCGCTCCCCCCGACGATATTGGTCAGCCGCCGCCTGGCGTCAGCCACTCGTTGGGCCTCCGGCCTTCGCCCGCGCTTTGGCCGCCGCGCCGTGGCCGTAGATGAAGTAGAGAACCAGCCCGATGCCCTGCGCAGCGAAGAAGAAGATCTGCGTCTTGGTCGGCAGGCTGATAAACAGATACAGGCACCCGAGGATGCCGCCGATCCCGATCACCCAGGGCAACGGCGTGGTGAACTTACGCTCGCGGTTTGGCTCGCGCACGCGAAGCACCAGCATCGCCGCGCACACCGCGACGAACGCGACCAACGTGCCCGCATTGGCGAGCGCGGCAATGTCGGCCAGCGGCACCAGCCCGGCGATGATCGACACGATGATCGCGGTAAAGATGGTGATCCTGACCGGCGTGCCGCGGCTCGACACCCGCGCCAGACTGGACGGGAGCAGGCCGTCCCGCGCGACAGTGAAGAAAATCCGGCTTTGCCCATAGAAGAAGGCAAGGATCACGGTCGGCAACGCGATCACCGCCGAGGCGCCGAGGATCCGCGCCGCCCAACCCTGGTTGATCTCGCGCAGGATCAAGGCCAGCGGCTCGGGGCTGTCGGCGAAGCGGGTGGTGGCCACCGCCCCGATCGCCGCGGCCGCGACCACCATATAGATGATCACGCACAGGATCATTGAGCCGACGATGCCGATGGCGAGGTCGCGATCGGGATTCTTGGCTTCTTCCGCCGCAGTCGCGATGGCGTCGAACCCGTAGAAAGCGAAGAAGATGATGGCAGCGGCCGCCATCACCCCGACTTCGCTGCCCGGCGGTCCGGTGCGCGGAAAGCCGTTGGGCATGAACGGCTGGAAATGCGCGCTGTCGAATACCGGCAATGCGACCGCGATAAATAAGGCCAGCGCAGCCAGCTTGATGACCACGAGGATCGCGTTGAGCGTTGCGCTTTCGCGCGTCCCGGCGAGCAGCAAACCCGCGACCACGACGATGATGAATATGGCGGGCAGGTTGATCACGCCGCCAAGCTCGGGCCCGTTAATCAGCGCCGCCGGCAATCCCATCCCGACCGATTGAAGGAACCCCGCCGCATAGCCCGACCAGCCGACCGCGACCGCGCTGACCACCAGACTATATTCGAGGATCAGCGCCACCCCGATCATCCACGCCAGAAGCTCGCCGAACACGACGTAACTGTAGGTGTAAGCGCTACCCGAGGCGGGGATCATCGTCGCGACCTCGGCATAAGCCAGAGCGGCACAGGCGCAGATCAGTCCGGCGATGGCGAACGATAGGATCACCGCCGGTCCCGCCTTGCCCGCGCCAACCCCGATCAGGGTCAGGATGCCGGTGCCGACGATCGCCCCGACGCCCAGCGCCACCAGATGCGGCCAGCCGAGCGTCTTCGCCAGCCGGTGATGCTCGGGCATCTCGTCGCGGGTCAGTACGGCCTTGCGGAAATTCCAGTTGTTCATTGGGCGCCCCTCGAAATCGTCATTGCGAGCCTAGCGAAGCAATCCAGCCGCGCAACCGGATCATCGCACCGGCGGCGGTGCAATCACCGTCGAATGGAGGAATTCCACCCGCCATCCAGTCGGCGACCGGCGCAGCATTGCGGATTCCATCCAGTGACGGGGGAGGATCGCTGGCGGCACGCCGGCCGACCCGTCATTGTCCCACGCAGCCCAGGCCGAATTACAGTCGCCGCGCACAATCATCGGACCGATCGACCAGTTGATCACGCGCCCCGAACGGTGGGAGTCGAGGATGACATTAAACAGGTCATCGGCGCTCATCCGGCGTCCGATTTCGAACGCCATGAAATCGGTCGTGACGGCACGCCGGAAAGCCGGTTGGTCATTCGTCTTCAATGCATCGAACATGGCGCGCACCGCGCGTTCGACCTGCACTGTTTCCGCTTTTGTCCACGGGCAGGTTCGCGATTGAGCGGGGTTCGCGATGATCGCCGCCATAGCCGCAATGAGCAGTTTCAACCGCATGACACCCCCGGTTCGTTATTGCGAGCGTAGCGCTGCAATCTTGGCGCGCAACTGGATTGCTTCGTTGCTACGCTTTTCGCAATGACGGCCTAATAATCCTTGCTGACCCGCACGTTGGCGCTGGTCCGGCCGATGGTCGAGATTGACGACAGGATCGAGAGCCAGCGGGTGACCTGATATTCGACGCGCGTGGCGGAATAGCCCTGCCCGTCGCTGATCACCTCGACGTATAATTTGCGGCCGAGATATTTGCCGGCCGAGATCGCTGTCTTTTGCCCGGTCGCAACGTCCGCCGGGAGGATTCGAAGCCGGTCGAGCCCGACCGCGCGGCGGATGGCGTTGATCGGGTCGAGGCTGCCGCTGCCCGATTGAAGCGCCGCCACCGCTGACGCCAATTGCACTGCATCGGCCGGCGACAGGTTGGTGATCGAGGTGCCGAACAGGATCCGCGACAGCAATTCGTCCTGCGGCAATTGCGGCACCGAGGTGAAGGCGATTTCGGGCCTCAGCCCGGTCCCGCGCACGGTCACCGCCGCCTCCAGCCCCTGGACCTGCGCTTCGGCGCGAATGTCGAGCAAGGGGTCGGGTGGACTTTCGCCGCGGAAGCGGATGATCCCGCGTTCCAGCCGGAAGCCGCGTCCGGCGAATTCGTAATTGCCGCGAATGAGGTCGGCGCGGCCGTTGAAGCGCGGGGCGGAGACATTGCCGGAGATGGCGAGGTCGGTCGTCCAGCGGCTGTCGATGCCAAGTCCGCGCACGGTGAGGTCGCCGCCCGCGACCTTCACGTCGAGCGTCCACGGGGTGAGATCGGCGATGGTGATCACGTCCTCGGCATCGCGGCCGATGTGGCGCACTTGCAGCCTCGGAACCCCGGCGGCGGCGCTTGCCTTGCCCAAGGTGAAACGCCCGCGATCGAGCTTGAGGTCGCCCGAAATGCGCCCGCCGCGCCCGCTCGACTGGATGGCGAGCGGACCAGTGACCGTCGCGGCGATATCGTCGCGATCAAGCAATTGCGCGCGGACCAGGTTGAAATTGAGATCGAGCGCCGGTCGCCCGCCCGAGAAATCGACCGATCCGGCACCCGCGACGGTGCCGCCCGCCGGGGTCACACCGGCGATCCGGTCAAACACCAATCGCGACCCGCCGAAGCGGCCGCTTGCAGCGACATTCTGCACCACCATGCCGGTCACCGCGCTTTCGATCCGCGCGCCGACGGTGCGGATCGAGCCTCTTATGGTCGGATCGACCAGCCGGCCATTGATGTCGGCACCGATCGCCACCGGACCGGACAGATCGATGATCTCGACCCCGGACAATCGCCACAACGTATCCGCCGGACCCGAATATCGGACCTGCATCTGCATCGGCGCATTGACCAGCTCGGCGATGATCGGGCCGCGGCCCAATGGCGCGAAGCGGGCCTGGGCGCGGCCGATGGTCTTGCCGTCGCTGACCGCGACCGCGCGCATTGCCGCCTTGCCACCCTCGAGCACCGCTGCCAGCCCGACGTCGATCGGCCGCGACGACAGCACCAGCCCGGCGCGGCTCAATCCGCGCACCTTCAAGTCGGCACGCCCGCTCGGGGCGCCATTGGCCCCGTGCCAGCGATAATCGAGCCGCCCGGTGGCGATCCCGCCCAGCCCCAAATCCGGCCAGCCGATGTCGAGCAATTGCAGCGGCATCGCAGCCAAGTCGGCACGGATTTCGGGGCTCGATCCGGTGCGGCCCGACAGGGTCGCGCGACCGCCGCCGAAGCGCACCCGGGTCGGTGCGACCCGCCAGCCGTCGCCCTCGCGGGTGAGCACCGCCGCCGAGTCGAGGATCAGCACGCGGCGGTCGACCTCGCCGCGCCCGGTGATGCTGATCCGGTCGGGGGTGACCTGGGCCAGCGCGACAAGGTCGAACGCCCGGCCCCGCCGCCCGGCGATCGCGGCGCGGACCTGGCCCGATCCGTTGACCAGTTTGGCGCCGGCGGTGAGCCGGGCGATGTCGATCGCACCATAGGCCAGTCCGCGCCCAACGAACGTCCCGTCGAGCGACGTGCGGCCATCCTCCAGCAAAATGGTGCCATCGAGCTTGCCGGCGCGGATGGCGATGGCGGGCGATCCGGAGAGCTTGGCGTCGGTCGCGGTGAGATGGGCCTCAATCTGTTGCGCGCCACTGACCGGGCGGAAGCCGAGATCGCCGCCGATCGCGCCGCTCACCGCCAGTTGGCCGGTAAAACCGCCCGAATCCGACCGCAAGTCACCGCGCGCGACCGATCCGGCGACGTTCAATGCGGCGATCGACACGGTCGCACGGCCGCCCTTGGGCAGCAGGATCCGGCCGGTGGACGCGAACGGCCCGAGCCGCGATCCGCCGGTGGCGCGATAGTCGAAGCCGTAGCCCTGCGGGTCGAGCGACAGCCGCATGTCGCGAATCCCCATCGCTTCATTCGGACTGGGCAGGAACAGTTCGATGTTCGGCCGCTCGATCCGCCCGTCGAGCACCAGCTTCAATGGCCCGTACTTCGCCTGCCGCCCGCTCGCCTCGATGTGGAACGCGCCATCGCGGCGGCGGATGCCCGAGCCGGTAAGCCTGAGTTTGGGCGAGTAGAGCTGGAGGTTGGTGAAATGGAGGATGCCGTCGGTGGTCCGCTCGAGATCGGTGGTGATACGCGGTAGCCCGCCGGTCAGATCGGCAAAGAAGCGATTGTCGAGCCGCCGCACCCACGCCTCGGCCTTGCCCACCACCCGCGCCTTGTTGTTCGGGCCGGGGATGACGCGCAGGTCGCTCTTCACATCGACGATGCCGATGCCCGGGATCAGGTATCGCGTCAGCCCCCCTGAAATGACGATGTTGAACTGACCATTGCGGAGGTCGATCAGCAGCGAGACCTTGCCGTTCAATTTGTTGCTGGTGAGCCGCAAATTGTCGCCGCGCACCAGTTTGTCGGTGACCAGCAGCATTCCTTCTAGCCGGACATTGGCGAGGATCGCGCCGGCGACATCGCCGACCCCAGTGACGCTGCGCGCCTGCAGCCGGAGCGGGACGCGCATCGGCCAGGGTGACGCCTTGCCCCGTCCTTCGGCACGCACGTCGGTGAAGCCCGTGCGGTCGAACTGCACTTGCGGCGCGGTCAGGCGATAGGCGTAATCGGCCGTGCCAAAAGCGCCGTCAAGCGTCCACACCAGCCGCACTTTGCGCCCGCTCATGTTGGGGAACAGGGCCGCCGGGCGGAGCAGGTCGACGCCCATCCTGACGTTGCGATACTCATTGGCGCCAAGGTCGATACCGCCGCGCGCCACCGCCCGCAGCGACGGCGTCGACAAGCGCACTTCGCCGTCGAGCAGCCGGTCCTTGAGGGTGGCCGTCCCCGCGACGTCGATCAACGGGCTCGACAATCGCTGCAGCCGCCCCTTGAGGAACGGCGCCGGGGCCATCTTGCCCGACAGGCGATAGCGCCCCGAATCCGCCGCCAGCGCCAAACGCGCGACCGGGCGACCCGACAGGTTCATCGCCGCTGAGCCGCGCCAGCGCGACCACAGACCATCGCCCTTCACCTCCAGCTCGAGCGGACGCTTCGAGCCGAACAAAGCCGGCAGCAGGCCGTTGGCGGGCGAGCTTGCGCGGGCGGCAATGTCGAACCGGTCGCGGTCGGGCTCAGCGTCGATCACCAGCTTGATCCGATCCGCCCCGCGCACCGCCGCGTCGAGCCGCACCAGCGCCCGCCCGCGGCGAATGTCGGCCGAACCGCTCAGCGCACCGACCTTGGGCGTGCCGGTGACCGCAGAGCCAAGTTCCAGCCGGCGGATGTCCAGTCGTCCGATGTGGATATCGAAACCGGGCAGGATCGGCCCCGTCCGCCCGCTCGGCTTGAGCGCCGGCAGCCGCGACAGCGTCACGCGGCCCGCCTCGACCCGGTCGATATGCAGCCGGTTGCCGATCCACGCGCCCGGCGCCCAGTCGAGCAAGATGTCGGGCGACGTCAGGAACACGCCCTTGCTGTCCGACACGCGGACATTCTTGAGCCGCGAGGTGCCGAAGATCGAGCCCTCGATCCGCCCGATCTGGATCCTCAGGCCGGTCGCGGTTTCGAGTCTCGCGATGCGGTCGACCAACCAGCGATGGCCCGGCGCGCTATCCAGCAACACCAGCCCGGCACCGAGCAGCAGCAGCAAAGCGAGAAGCAGCGCCAGCAATTCGTTGAGCAACCGCCGCGACCAATGTTTGCGGACCCGGATCGGCTCACTGGTCGCGACGTCCACGTTAGAACGCCTGGCCCAGCGACACCGCGACCGCCACCCGGCTGTCGCCCGAACGCGGGTTGATCGGCGTCCCGACGTCGAGCCGGATCGGTCCGAAGCTGGAATAATAACGCAGGCCAATTCCGGCGCCGAATTGCCAGTCGCGCATGCTGGGGAAAGACGAATTGGTCAGCGTTCCCCCGTCGAGGAACGGCACCACTCCGAAATTGCCGCCCAACGCCTTCAGCCGGACACGCGCCTCAAGGCTGAATTCCGCCAGGCTGCGCCCGCCGATCGGGTCGCCGTCGATATCGCGCGGGCCGAGCTGCTGATAGCCATAGCCGCGCACCGAGCTTCCGCCGCCCGAATAGAAGCGCCGCGACGGGGCGATATCGTCGCGTCCGGCGCCAAGGATGGTGCCGAGCCGGACCCGCCCTGCACCGACCACGCGGCCCGACAATCGGCGATAGGCCGACGCGTCGATCTGCGCGCGAGCATAGGGAAAGGTACCACCCTGGAAGCTCAGTTCGGGGCTGATCCGCCCGCCGAGACGGAAGCCGCTGGTCGGGTCGAGCAAATCGTCGCTTCCGTCATAGCCCAGGCTGGCGGGAATCGCGGCGATGAAGAAGGTCCGCCGCCGCTCCTCGCCGGTCGCCTCGATCGTGTCGCGTTCGTCCGACGCGATCAGTTCGCCGCCCAGGCTGTAGGTCCATTTTTTCTGCCAGATGAAATTGCTCTGCCGCTCGATCCCACCCGACAGCTGGAAGGTCTTGGCGGCATAGGCTTTGCGATTGACATTGCTGGCCGAAATTAGCGCGGTCAGCACCTGGTCGCGGCGACGGAAATTGCTCCGCCGGAGCGAAACCGAGGCGAGCTGTTCCTGTGTTCCCGCCACCCCGCGCACGGTCAGCGCGCCTTCGGGGTTGAAGAAATTGCGATGCTGCCAGCTACCCTCGACCTTGACCCCTTCGCCGGTGCCATAGCCAAGCTCGCCGGCGATGGTCCGCATCGGCGCCGGCTCGAGCTTCACATCGATATCGACCACCCGCCCCGCGTCGCGCGGCACCACCAGCGTTTCGACCGACGCCACCAGCCCCGTGGCGACCAGCGCCCGGCGCAGATCGTCGACCTCGGACCGCTCGAATTTGTCGCCGCGTTTGAACCGCGCGATGATCCCGACATGCCGCGCCGAGAATGGCGGCTCGCCGCTGACCCTGATCTCGCCGAACTGGGCGACCGGCCCCGGCGTCACCGGCAACACCAGCCGCGCGGTCGCCTTGCTATGATCGATGACGATGTCCTGGGTCCCGACATCGGCGGTGGCAAAGCCCTGCTCGCCCAGCGCTACCTTCAATGCCACACCCGCAGCGATGACTTGGCTCGCCACCACCGGATCGCCCGGCTTGACCGCGAACGCCTGACGCAAGGCCTCGGCATCGCCGCCGGCTTCGGCCAGGCCAGGGAAGTCGACCGCTTCGAACTGGTAGCGCGGCCCCGGCGTTGCGCGCAGCGACACGGCGATAATCTCGTCCTCCAGCGCGATCCCCGGCTCGACCTCGGCGTCATAATAGCCTTGGGCTTGGAGCAGGCTGACCAGCAATTCGCCGTCGGCCCGCGCGCGGCGGTCGATTGTCGCTGCATTGGCTGCCTTGCTGTCGCCCTCGTCGAGCGCCGACTGGTCCTTGAACGCCTTCAATAATTCCTCGGATCCGGCCGTTCCCAGCCCCTCCAGCCGCACCGCATATCGCCGCGCCGCGACCGAATCGTCGATCGACACCGCCGCCGCTTCAGGCTCGCTCGTCGCAACGTCGGGCGTTGCACCGGGCAGCGGTTCGGGGTCGGGCAGCGGCGCCGGGTCGGGCGCGTTCATGTCGGGCCAGTCGACACCCAGACCGGGCATCGCATCCATCGGGGCGTCGGGATCGAGTTCAGTGGGATCGGCCGGGGCTAGCTGGGCATGAGCGGGCGCGGCCAGCGCAAGCCCGCACGCAGCAACCGCGAGCAGCTTGGCACTGCCGCGCTTCTTTCCACCAATGGCCATCGCACCAGCCCTAGCCAGCGCACCTGAACCGCGCCAGTCCGAGTGTGGGTTTAGTGGAGCGATCCCTCGACATTGTTGCTGGCAAGCAGCGCCGACAGCCGTTCGATCTGCCGCCAGTGGCAGAATTTCAGGACATTGCCGGCGTCGCGGCTTTGCACTGCACGCATCGCCGCGGCGAGTGGCGCGTCGGGGCCATATTCGTCGACCAGCGACAATGCGTCGGTCACGGCGGTGCGGCCGGCGATGAAATAATCCTGCATGGCGCTCCTGTTAACCCGCCAAACTTTCGGCCCCGCGCACAAACGCCGTATACGCCGCGTCAACCATGCCGCGCTTGCCCGAGCGGGCCGCTCGGGGCATGGACTGGCGATGATTGAAAAGCGCCGCAACGCCCGGGCGGGCGGAATCTTCCTGTTCCTCGCGCCCGTCATCGGCCTGCTTTACGGCATCGGCCGCAACGATCCGATCAAGTGGCTGCTGGTCGGCTTCGTCACTGGCGTCATCATCGCCACCGGCGTGTGGCTCGCCGACCGCCGCAAGGACCCACGCTAGGCCACCTTCCTCCCCGCCCAGATCACGCGGCCGATGCAGGCGACATCCCCGATCGCGCAGTCGGGCCAATCGGGATAGGCCGGATTGTCCGACTGGACGGTGACATGGCGGCCCATCGGATGAACCGCGAGCCGCTTGACGAGCAAGCGTTCGTCGACCCTGAGCACATAGATGCCATCGCGCAGCGGCTCGCCCGCGTCGCGGCGGTCGACCAAGATGTCGTCGCCATCATTTAGCGTCGGGGCCATCGAATCGCCCTCGACCCGGATGATCGACAGATGCTCGGCCGAGGCCCCGGTCAGCACTTTCAGCCAGCGCCGGTCAAACGCGAAATAGGGCTGCCCTTCCTCCCCCGCCGGGATCGCGCCCGGCCCGGCAGAGGCGCGCACCGCGCTTCGACTGATCGCGATCATCCCGGGCTGCACCTCGGCATCATCATCGCGCCCACCGAGCATCGATTCGGGAATGCTGAAATAGCGCGCCAGGGTACGACGTTCGTCTTCGCGCAATCGGCGCGGCGTTCCGCGGCGGATGAATTGCTGGATGTAAGCGGGATTCTTGCCCAGCAGCCGCGACAGCCCGGCAAAGTCCTCTCCACGCTCCGCACACAGGCGCTCAAGCACCTTTCTTGGATCATTCGGCATGGTTACCCTATAATTCATAAGTTAATCCCTAGACAAGTAGGAAATGCGTTGGAAAAACCTCATGGCCGAGTCGTTTCACGCCGGGGAGGAAATTTCCGTGCACCTACTGAGAACAATCGAAATATTCCTGCGGTCTTCGGGTGTGCCGGCCACCCGATTCGGTCGCGACGCAATCAACGATCCCCGCTTTGTGTTCGACTTGCGAAGGGGGCGCGAGCCCGGACCCAAGACAGTGGCGCGTATCGTCGACTTCCTGGAGGATGCGCGATGATGAAACTCGCCATGTCGGCCGCCGCGGCGGGCCTTCTGCGCGCCTTGCTCGCTCGCGCGGGAGTCGATCGAAATAGGATATTGCTTAGCGATTTCCGTTCAATCGACTGGAACTCGCTGACGTTTGCGGGGGAACGCCACCTGATTTCGCTGCGCATCCCCGGGCCCGGCGCCGCCCCGGTCGCGGCGCTGCTGGTCGAAGGGCTGGCCGATGCCGACTTCGCAATCCCCGGCCAGATCGTCGCCGATATCGCGCTGGCCCGGCCGCTCGCCGGCGGGCCGGACGGCGCGATCATGATCGAGATTGAAGCGCTGACGGTGGCGGAATGAGGCGTCAGGCCTGGCGGAGCGAGCGGCGCAGCTCGGCCAGCGCCTCGCTCAGCGCGTCGGACGCATCCTTGGACACCGCCGGCCGATCGCCCTCGGCGAGGTGGCGGTCAATGCGTTGCTTCAATTGCCCGGCGGTCGGCATGCGTCCGGCGGCGAACAATTGCACAACCCGCGAATCGGACGTCGGTGCGGGTAATGGGTCGTCGAGCAGCAATTCCGCCACGGCTTTGGTGGCTGCCTCGACCAACGGCCGGTCGAGCAACATTTCGTCGAGCGGCACATAAGGCACATCGAGCAACAGCTCGTCGTCGCCTATCACTTCGTCGAGCACCAGCACTTCGTCGAGCAGCAGCGCGTCATCGAGCACCACCGCCTGATCGAAATCGGGCAGCGCCAGGTGCCGCACTTCGGCCGGGACAACCCGCATCGCGATATAGGCCAGCGCAAACACCACGCCAAAGCCGACCAGTACCGCGGTCCCCGGCGGCCAGCCGTTGGCCGGCGCCAGCTTCGCCGCAGCGAATGCCGCCGCCGCCGCGGGGGCCGACGCCCCTGCCACTTCGACCAGCCAGTCCAGCCGTCCCCGATCATGCGCCTTGCTCATGGCGGGGGACGTAACGCCAAAACCCTAAGGGTCGGTTAGTTTAGGAGCGCATTCGCCAGCGCTTCGATGAAGGCGGGGACGTCGTCGGGATTGCGGCTGGTGATGATATTGCCGTCGGTTACCGCCGCTTCGTCGACCACCTCGCCCCCCGCATTGCGCAAATCGGTGCGGATCGACGGCCAGCTGGTCACGCGCTTGCCGCGGACCACATCGGCCTCGATCAGCAGCCACGGCCCGTGACAGATCGCCGCCACCGGCTTGCCCGCCTCGACAAAGGCGCGGACCAGCGACACTGCCGCCGGCTCCCCCCGCAGCCGATCGGGATTGCCGACCCCGCCGGGTAGCAACAGTGCATCATAGTCGCCCGCTTCGACGTCGCCGATCAGCAGGTCGGGGGCGATGGTCTTGCCCGGCTCGTCATGAACCGTGCCCAGGATCGGCTCCAACGCCAGCGACGCCAGCGACACCATCGCCCCGCGCCCGCGCAATATCTCCAGCGGGCCGAACAATTCGCTCTCCTCGAAGCGGTCGGTTGCCATGATCAGCACATGCTTGCCGCCAAGGTCGGTCATCATCTTCCTTTCGGTTGGGGAACAACCCGCGCGCTGCACCGCTTAACCCCGAAACGAAGGATCCCGCCACATGTTGCGTCACTCATCCGACAGCGAGCCCGGTTACACCCGCGAGAAGAAGGGCACCGGCTGGGCATATTTCGACGGTAACAAGCGCGTCACCGACCGCGACGAGATCGACCGATTGAACGCGCTCGCGCTCCCCCCCGCTTATGTCGACGCCTGGTTCTGCAAATCGCCCAACGGTCATATCCAAGCGACCGGCAAGGATGCGCGGGGGCGCAAGCAATATCGCTATAATGCCGATTATCGCGCAAAACAGGATGAGTCGAAATATGACAATATCCGCGAGTTCGGCGAAGCGTTGCCGAAGTTGCGCAAGCGCGTGGAAAGCGACCTGAAGCGCCGAAGCCTCGACCGCGATACGGTTGTCGCGGCGGTCGTCCGGCTGCTCGATACCGAGCATATGCGCATCGGCAACGAGCAATATGCCAAGGCCAACAAGAGCTTCGGCCTGTCGACCCTTCGCTCGCGCCATGTCGCCAGGAAAAACGGCCGGATGAAGATGCGCTACACCGGCAAGCATGGCATCGTCCACGAGGCGACCATCACCGACGCCGGCCTCAAGCGGATCGTCGCCAAATGCCAGGAATTGCCCGGCCAGATGCTGTTCCAATATCTCAATGGCGGCGGCGAGCCGCAGCCGATCAGCAGCAGCGACGTCAACGATTACATCCGCGACGCCTCGGGCGGCGATTTTACCGCCAAGCATTTTCGTACCTGGGGGGCGAGCGTCATCGCGTTCGAGCAATTGCTGGCGAAGGAGGAAGACGCTCGCATCAGCGTCAAGACGGTCATCGAGCCAGTTGCCGAGGCACTTGGCAATACCGTCGCAATGAGCCGCAAGAGCTATGTCCACCCGGCCTTGCTCGACGCGGTCAAGGAGCGCCCACGCGATCCGCTAAAGGGCATGAAACGCCCCCGTGCCCGCCGCCGCCTGTCGACTGCCGAGACGGCGTTCTTGAAATTCCTCAAGAAGGGCAAGCGATAAGCCACCCCTTGATCCGCTTGCCCCAGTCGGCCATTCCCGCGCCGATGCTCGATCCCATCGACCCCCACCAGTCGCTGCTCGACTGGCTGATCGCCAATCGCGACGAGATGCTGATTGGCGGCCTGGTCGCGCTCGGTTTGGTCGGGGTGATGCTGGTTGCGCGGACGATCGGCCGACGGATGGTCGCCCGCGAGACCGAAAACGAGCATATCGGCTGGCGCAGCGTGGTCGGGCGGGTGCTGGCGCGAACCACGATCGCCTTCATGATCATCGCCGCGATCGACATGGTCGCGACCTATGCGGTACCGCCGCCGCGGGCCGGGCGCCTGGTCGACATCGCCTTCATCATCGCATTCGCGCTGCAAGGCGCAATCTGGGCGCGCGAATTGATCCTGGCGATAATCGCGCGGCGGGTTGGCGACGATCCCGGGGCGACCACGCTCGGCAACGCCATGTCGCTGATCCGCTTGCTGGTCAGCGTCATCC
>JBKJNP010000011.1:0-9024 GCA_046593565.1 Sphingomicrobium sp.
CAGCCAGTCGTCACCATCGCCGCCTTGCAACACATTTGCTGCGGCATCTCCGGTAAGCACGTCATTGAATGCGCCCCCAGTGACATTTTCAATGCTGACCAGCGTGTCGTTGCCGTCGGCCCCGGTGGCGGTGCCTGTCAATAAACTAACCGTCACTCCGCCCGAAGCATTTGCATAGCTTGCGGTATCGATCCCGCCACCGCCGTCGATCAGGTCGTCGCCGAGACCGCCTTCAAGGATGTCGTTGCCGTCCACCGCCGCGGGGTCCAGCAAGGTCGCATCGGTGAAGGTTGTGATCGGCCCCGATCCGCCGGTCGGGCGATTGTCGGTCGCGATCAGGCCATCGCCGTAGAGCGTGTCGTTGCCAGCCCCGCCGATCAACGTATCGTCGCCGACATTGCCGCCAAGTACATTGGCATTGGCGTCGCCGGTCAGGGTATCGTTGGCGACCCCGCCCGACAGATTCTCGATTCCAGTCAGGGTCCAGCTTCCGTTGCCGGTGACTTGGGCCGCTCCTTGCGATGCAAGCGATAACGTGATCCCGGTCTCGGGGTTGCCATTCTCAGTGAACGCGACGGTATCAAGGCCAGAGCCCCCGATCAGCGTGTGATTGCCAATCCCGACGGTCAGCAAATCATTGCCTCCGCCGCCGTCGAGCGTGTCGTTGTTGGCCGCCGAGATACTAAGGTCGTCAAGTGTTGCGCCCGACCCCCACAGCCAGTTGTCGCCCGCATCCCCGATCAGCGTGTCGGCATAGAAGCTGCCCGAGACATTCTCGATCCCGATCAGCGTGTCCATGCCTTGGCCAGTATTCTGCGCCACGCCCTGCTGGTTCAGGTCGACCGTCACGCCGGCGGTTGCGTCGTTGTAAAAGGCGGCGCGGTCGAAGCCTGCCCCGCCATCGATGATATCATCGCCAAGCCCGCCATTAAGGAAGTCGTTGCCATTGCCCCCCAGCAATGTGTCGTTGCCATCGCGGCCGCGCAGGGAGTCATGGCCATCACCGCCGGCGAGCACGTTAGCGAGGTTGTTGCCAGCCAGTATGTCGTTGAATGCGGAGCCGGTTAGATTCTCGATGCCAACCAACGTGTCATTGCCGTCAGCGCCGCTCGACTCGCCGTTTCCTGTGCCAAATCGATAAAGGAAAGCAGTGACCCCACCCAAAGCGTTGGCATAGCTTGCGGTATCAATCCCGCCACCGCCGTCGATCAGGTCGTCGCCGAGACCGCCCTCGATCGTGTCGTCCCCCGACGTGCCTACGATAGAATCGTTGCCCGAAGTTCCCGTAAAGATCGGCATGTTGGCGTCCCCCGCAGGATACGTCGCGTGAGACACGCACATATCACTCGCCCGGTCCGGCCCCGCGCCGAATCGCAGCATGCATAACTTGCTCGCCAGACTGTTTGTTGACAACAAATTAATTTAACAAAGCCGCATTGTCCCGGGTAGGGACACCCCGTCACTTTCTTGTATAGGCACTTGCAATCCGCCGCACTCCCCATGGAAATTGACGGAACGTAGGGGATTTGTACTTTTCAAATCTGATAAAGCGATCCTCGCAACGGAGTTAACAGGAATGCTAATGTCCGCAATTGGTCGAAAACAGAATGTCCGCTTTGCGATGGCCGGACCTCATTTTCGGCCGTCCATTCAGGACGCCGTAGAACGTCTGCTTTCACCACATGTCCTCCGCATAGCGGACGATCTGCTTTCGACCCATTGCGGACGTTAGCCGGCCATTTGCTCGCAGCCTTTGAGAATTGTCTTGGAGCTGCAAATCCGCGACCACCGTTTTCGGCGGCGACGGCAAGAGGACGGCAGGAACCAATAAGAAACACTCTCCGGATTGCGCCGGAGAGTGTTTTATCAGCATCGTTGCTAGCTAGCCAAACGATATGCTTGTCCGACGGCGACGATAACGCAAAGCACCCCCTACGAAGCCGAAGCCGATCAACATCGTAGCCCAGATTGAAGGTTCGGGAACGGCGGAGACTGCATTGATCGTAACGTCGTCGAACCCAAATTGACCGCCTCCGCCTGAAATCATGAAGGATTGCGCGGTGCCAAGGAAGGCAAGCGAGACTGACGAAAAGGCGTTTGTGTCGTTAGCAAAGAGGGTGACGGTGCCGAGGGCGGTTCCGGTGCCATTGAGGCCGTCAAAGACTGTACCTGTGAAGTTGGTGAAAGCCCCATACGTGAAGCTTAGAGTTCCGGTGAAACCTGATGCAACGTTGAAATAGCCAGAACCGCTCTGTGAATACGCGAAATTTGGCTGGGAAGTCTCGCCAAAGCCAGATAGCACGGTCCAATCTCCCGAAAGGAAATCGACGCCATAATTGGGTCCGCCTCCGCCGTTGTAAAAAGAATTGACGGAAACCCCCGTTGCGATCTCATCGAACGTTATCACCTGGGCATTGACGGGAGAGGCTATCATGAGCGCGATAGCGGCATATGCAAGCATAACTAATTTCATCATCAGAAACCCCCTTGACCCAACGTCGCCCCGACTCACGGTTCGCAGGGTAATTGCCCTGTTAACAAAAATTTAAGCAAGTCTTATTTGGGTAGCGTCGGCTTTCATTGCGGGTATTTCACGCAACATGTGACACGAGCGCGTCAGCTAATGTCCGCTTTCCACCCATTGCGGCGGTTTAGCTACGGTTTGGCGTTTGACCTAAAACGGACTCTAGGGCGGTGGCAGGATCGCCACCCTTGCATCTTTGCCCCCGCCAGCGTCCGCATTTCAGCTGCAGGCACTGCGTTTTTGGGGAGCCTTTATGGGAACCTGCTCCAAGACTTGAAAAAACATAAACAAATTCAATAGTCAGTGGCGGAGACGGAGGGATTCGAACCCTCGATACAGTTTAACCCGTATGACGCTTTAGCAAAGCGTTGGTTTCAGCCACTCACCCACGTCTCCGGATGCGAACGTGCCGCCAGTCCGGAGGAATGGCGGGCACGCGCATGGCAGCGAGCGGGCTGTAGCGAAGCATCGATGAGGGTTCAACCGGTCAGGACAGGTCAATTATTCTGAATGTTGGAGCTCGTCTTGGTTATCGTCTTCTTAGCCGCTTCGGCAGCGACGCACAGGCCGTCGGTATTGGCGAGGCTGATCGGTGCCCAGTCGCTGCTCGCCGCCACGCGCGCGGCCTTTTGCATCTTGACATCATAGGTCGGCTTCATCGCACTTAACTGGGGCGTCGCGGCACCCCATTCCTTGACGAAGGTCACCGGACGATGCTGTCTTTTGCCGCTCGCCATGCCGCTGGAGGCGTCGCGCGGGCTTTTGACCTGATACCAGGCCTGGGTGAGCTTGCTGTCGGCGCAGGCGAGCTTGAGGTACGCGTCGTCGGGCCTGCCATCGCCATCGAGATCGCCGGCCTGGACGACGAGATAGGTCTCCGGGCTGGTCGGGGACGAACCGCCGACCGAGACGATGGTTGTCTGGTGCCAATCGTCCATGGCCATCGTCTTGCCGTCCGGGGCGGGTGACGCGAGCGCGAACAAAGTGATGAGCAACATGTGCTTTCTCCCTGTGCCTGACCCGGGGGAGTGTGCGCTTCCAGGACTATTTCCGCAATGGCCGAGTCACACCAGCCGCCAGCTAAGCGTGCTTCCGGCATGGAACGGGACGAGGCCGTCGATCGTGTCGGGCACCGGCTGCGCCGCGCGAGTCAGAGTGACTTTCCCCTCGTTGAGCGGGAGGCCGTAGAATCGCGGGCCGTGCTCCGACGCGAAGCCCTCCAGCCGATCAAGCGCGTTTTCCTCGTCAAACACCGCTGCATAGCTTTCCAGGGCAAACGGGGCGTTGAAGATGCCGGCACAGCCACAGGCACTTTCCTTGGCATCGCGCGCATGCGGCGCACTGTCGGTGCCGAGGAAAAACTTCGGGCAGCCGCTGACCGCCGCTGCTCGCACCGCCAACCGATGCTCCTCGCGCTTCAGCACCGGCAGGCAATAAGCATGGGGGCGAAGGCCGCCATCGAACAAGGCGTTGCGGCTGAGATGGAGGTGCTGCGGCGTGATGGTGGCCGCGACATTGGCGGGGGCGTCGGCGACGAACTGGGCGGCGTGACGCGTGGTGATGTGCTCGAACACGATTTTCAGGCCGGGGAAATCGGCGACCATGCCGGTCAGGATCCGCTCGATGAACACTGCCTCGCGGTCGAACACGTCGATGTCCGGGTCGGTGACTTCGCCATGCACCAGCAACGGCATGCCGATCGCCTCCATCTGCGCCAAGGCTGGGCGGATATGGGCGATGTCGGTGACGCCACTGGCGCTGTTGGTGGTCGCGCCTGCGGGATAGAGCTTGGCCGCGACCCACACGCCGTCCGCATGACCGCGGGCGAGCTCTTCGGGTTTGCTGTCGTCGGTGAGATAGGCGGTCATCAGCGGCGTGAAGTCAGGACCGGCGGCGGCGATGATCCTTGTCCGATAAGCGGCGGCCTGATCGACTGACGTCACCGGCGGGGCGAGGTTGGGCATGACGATCGCCCGCGCGAATTGCCGCGCGGTGTGAGGCGCCACGGTCGCCAGCATGTCCCCGTCGCGCAAATGGACGTGCCAGTCGTCGGGGCGGCGGATGGTGATTGTATCGGTCACCCGCGCCTCTTAGCTAAGGGCCATGCCCGAAACCAGCCTGACCGACCGCGCCTTGATCCGCCTCTCTGGGGAGGATGTGCGCGGGTTCATCGACGGACTGGTGACCAACACGCTCGATACCTTGCCGGCTTATTCCGCGTTGCTGACCCCACAGGGCAAGGTGATCGCCGACTTCATCGTCTGGGCGGACGGTGACGATTTGTTGCTCGATTGCGACGAGGCGGCGGCGGAGGCGTTGGCGAAACGGCTTGCGATGTACCGCCTGCGCCGGCCGATTACGATCGAACGCGACGCTTCGCTAGCGGTGCACTGGAGCCAGGAAGGCGCCGACGATCCGCGTTTGCCAGCGCTCGGCCGCCGCTGGATCGCCCCACCGTCCGATCCCGCTTCGGGCTGGCTCGAGCATCGGCTGCGGCTCGGCGTGTGCGAGGGCGCGGCCGAGCTTGGCGATTTGCTGTGGCTGGAATGCAATGCCGACGAATTGCACGGGGTGAGTTTCACCAAGGGCTGCTTCGTCGGGCAGGAGAATACTGCGCGGATGAACTGGCGGGGCAAGGTCAATCGGCGCTTGTTCGTCGTGCCGAGCGGGATCGCTCCGCCCGCGCGGGTGCGGGTCGATCACCCCGAGCTCGGGCTGGCGGTGGCGCATCTGCGCGTCGACGAAGTGCCGCCCGAGGCGATCCGGCCCGTTTGGCTCCGTCTCGATGCCTGACGCGGCGCCGGTCGAGCAAGTCATCATCGTCACCGGGCGCGGGATCGAGGCCGATGACGGGCTCGCCGCAACGCGCACCATCGGCCGGATCGAAATCGAGCGATCGGCGTCAGGGCGGATGGAAGATGTGCTGCGCGACGTCGCCGGCCTCGCCAGCTTCCGCCGCTCGGATTCGCGCTCGGCCCATCCGACCAGCCAGGGACTGACTCTGCGCGGGCTCGGCGGCAATGCCGCGAGCCGGGTGACGCTGACGCTCGACGGAGTTCCGCAGGCCGACCCGTTCGGCGGATGGATCGCATTTGGCGCGCTCGACCCGCACGCGCTCGACCGGATCGTCGCGACTCGCGGCGGCGGGATCGAGTCGGTGGCGGGGACGATCGTCATCGACAGCCGCGCGCCCGACGACACGATCGACTTTACGTTGCTCGGCGGGTCCCGGCAGTCGATCGACGCGCGGGCATTGGCCGGACTGCGCTGGGGCGATGGATTTGCCAGCCTGTCGGGCAATTTCGCGCGGGGCGACGGCTTCGTGCCGGTGGTTGCGGCGGATCGCGGGGCGGCGGATCGGCGCGCACCCTATGCGCAAGGCGCGGTCCGGGCGCGACTGGTTCAGGACATCGGTAGCGCGATCGAAGCGCAGGCCAATGTCGCGACCTATCGCGACGCGCGGGATCGCGGCACCGACTTCACCGACAATCGTCAGCGCGGGACCGATGCGTCGCTCCGGCTGGTCGGCAAGGGCGCGACTCGCTGGTCGGCGCTGGCCTATGTCCAGGACCGGCGCTTCGACAGCCAGTTCGCGGCGGTCAATGCGGATCGCAGCGCGGCGAGCCTGACGCTCGACCAGCGAATCCCCGCGCGCGGCTATGGGGCGCGGGTCGAAATCCTGCCGCGCTTCGGTTCGATTGACATGAAATTGGGGGCCGAGTGGCGGCGCGTGTCGGGCGAGACCGACGAGAATTTCCGCTTCGTCGCAGGCGGGCCGACAAGGCAGCGCGAGGCCGGCGGGCGCAATGTCACCACCGGGCTGTTTGCGGGGGCCGCCTGGTCGGGCGGCGGATGGAGCCTCGCCGCCGAGGCGCGCGCCGACCATTGGGCGATGTCGGGCGGGCGTCTGGTCGAGACTGATTTAGCGGGGACAGTGCTGACCGACAGCCGCTTCGCCGACCGGAGCGACTGGGAAGGATCGGGCAGGGTCGCGGCCGGACGGCGGCTCGGCGAGACACTGGCCCTGCGCGCCGCCGCCTATCGCGGATGGCGCTTGCCGACACTCAACGAATTGTACCGCCCGTTCCGCGCCGGGGCCGACGCCAACGCCGCCAACGCCGCGCTCGATCCCGAGCGATTAAGCGGGGTTGAGGCGGGGATTGACTGGACGCCCGCAGAGGGTGCGAAGCTCTCGGCAACATTGTTCGCCAATCGGCTCAAGGACGCGATTGCCAATGTTTCGCTGGGGAGCGGACCGGGAGTGTTCCCCGGAGTCGGCTTCGTCGCAACAGGCGGGACTTTTCGTCAGCGCCAAAATGTCGACTCGATCGTGTCGCGCGGGATCGAGATTGACGGGACATGGTCGCGTGGGCCGTGGCGCGCGGCGCTAAGCTATGCGCTGACCGATGCCCGGATCGACGCTGGCGGCGCTGCGGCGGCGCTCGATGGCAAGCGCCCGGCGCAGGTCGCCCGGCACAGCGGCTCGGCGTCGCTTGGCTGGGACAATGGCCGGCTCGCCCTCGGCGCCACCGCGCGGCTCACCGGGCGGCAGTTTGAGGACGACAATAATGACCGGTCCCTCCCCGCCGCATTGACCTTCGACGGAACCGCCCGGATGGCGGTGGCGCGCAATATCGCGCTTCAGGCGAGCGCCGAAAACTTGTTCGATGAAAAAGTCATCGCGGCGATCGGCGGCACCGGCACCCGCGAACGCGCGCTTCCGCGCACCGTCTGGGTCGGGCTTCGGATCCGCTAGTCGTTGATCCGCGCATAGCCCCGGACCGGGAAGATCCCCATGCCCCTGTCATCGACAAGGTGGCTCAGATCGATGAGCGTTTGCGTCCGATCTGCCATAAGGCAACCACTCCGATGCCGACCCAGATGATGTTGAGGATCGCCGACGGCCAGGCGCCGTTCCAGCTCGAATTGGCGATGAAGCCGGTCGCGCCGACGACGTTCATCGCCTGGTAGGAGACGCTTTTGGCGGTGACTTTGCCCGCGGTGAGCAGGCCATAACCGGCGAGGATCAGGATCGCGCCGATCCAGCCGACCACTTCCATCAGTATATCGAGCGTCACGCCGCGAGGTTCCTCAGCACATACTGCAAGATCCCGCCGGCGCGGAAATATGCGAGCTCGTTGTAGGTATCGATCCGACAGCGCGCGACGAGGTCGAACGCCTCGCCATCGGCACGGGTGACGTGGACGACGATGTCCTGGCGCGGCTCGATTTTAGCGACCCCGTCGATCGAGAAGGTCTCGGTCCCGTCGAGCGTGTAGGTCCCCGCGGTTTCGCCGTCGTGATATTGCAGCGGGATCACGCCCATTCCGACCAGATTGGAGCGGTGGATCCGCTCGAAGCTCTCCGCCAGCACCGCGCGAACGCCGAGCAGGATTGTCCCCTTGGCCGCCCAGTCGCGCGACGAGCCGGTGCCATATTCCTTGCCCGCGAGGACCACCAGCGGCGTGCCATCGGCCTGATAGTGCATCGCCGCGTCGTAGATGGCCTGTGTTTCACCGGTCGGCGCATAACGGGTCATCCCGCCCTCGACCCCGTCGAGCATCCGGTTGCGGATGCGAATATTGGCGAAGGTGCCGCGCATCATCACCTGGTGATTGCCGCGGCGCGCGCCATAGCTGTTGAATTCGGTGCGCGGGACCTGGTGCTCGGAAAGATATTTCCCCGCCGGGCTGTCGAGCTTGATCGCCCCAGCCGGCGAGATGTGGTCGGTGGTGATCGAATCGCCGAACATCGCCAGCACCCGCGCAGCCCTGATGTCGGTCAGCGGCTTGGGGGTCATCGTCATCCCCTCGAAGTAAGGCGGGTTCTGGATGTAGGTCGAAGCAGCCGGCCATTTGTAGGTGTCGCCCCCGGTCACCGCGATCGCGCGCCACTGCTCGTCGCCATGATAGACGTCGGCATAGCGCGAGCGGAACATCTCGCTCTGCACATGCGCGTCGATCAGGGTGCGGACCTCGTCATTGGTCGGCCAGATATCGGCGAGAAACACGTCCTTGCCGTCGCGGTCCTGGCCGAGCGGGGTCTTGTTCATGTCCTTGGTGACGGTGCCCATCAGCGCGTAGGCGACCACCAGCGGCGGCGAGGCAAGATAGTTGGCGCGGCAATCGGGCGAGACCCGGCCTTCGAAGTTGCGGTTGCCCGAAAGCACCGAGGAAGCGACCAGGTCATGGTCCGCAATCGCCTTGCTGATCGCCGGGGCAAGCGGACCCGAATTGCCGATGCAGGTCGTGCAGCCATAACCGACCAGGTTGAAGCCGATCGCGTTGAGATCCTCGCTGAGGCCAGCGCTGTCGAGATAGTCGGTGACGACCTTGCTGCCCGGGGCCAGACTGGTCTTGACCCACGGCTTGCTGTCGAGACCAAAGGCGCGGGCCTTGCGCGCGACCAGACCCGCGGCGACCAGCACCGATGGATTGGAGGTGTTGGTGCAGCTGGTAATCGCGGCAATCATGACGTCGCCGTGCCCAATGTCGAAGTCC
>JBKJNP010000216.1:0-3698 GCA_046593565.1 Sphingomicrobium sp.
CGCACGGCTGTTGCTCGACCGCGATGGCGGTCTCGACGGCGAGCGCGGGCAGGCGGCGCGGCTATGCCTCTATCTGTTCGAGCGCGATGCTGCGGTGGGGTTGCTCAGGAGCGGCTAGCTGATCAGCAAGCCGTGTTTTTTCTTTCCGAGGCTTACCTTCACAGGGTTGTTGCCGACTTGAACGACAAGCGCTGGATCGGTGACGAGATTGTCGTCGATCCTCACTGCACCCTCGGCAATCTTTCTCTTGGCCTCGCCGTTTGATGCGCAAAATCCAAGTCCCGTAAGCGCCGCGAGAAGGCTTATAGTTTGACCCGTCCCTAGGGTCGGAAGATCGCTGCCCGTTGCGCCACCTTCGAATGTTCGCCGAGCAGTCTCCGCCGCGGCTTCCGCCGCCTCCCGACCGTGCAAAAGTGCAGTAGCCTCATTTGCCAGCACCACCTTCACTTGGTTGAGGTCCGCACCAGCGAATTTTTCATTCATTGCAATCTCTACGAGGCTTAAGTCAGTAAACAGTCTGAGGAATTTAATGACGTCCGCGTCAGCCGTATTCCGCCAATATTGCCAATAATCGTAGGGCGAAAGCTGGTCCGCGTTAAGCCACACCGCGCCGCTGGCAGTCTTGCCCATCTTGGCGCCGTCGGCGGTGGTGACGAGCGGGGTGGTGACGCCGTACACTTCGGTCCCGTCCATCCGCCGCGTCAGCTCGATACCGTTGACGATATTGCCCCACTGGTCCGACCCGCCAAGTTGCAACCTGCACCCGGAACGCCGCGAAAGCTCGCAGAAGTCATAGGCCTGCAAAATCATGTAGTTGAATTCGAGGAAGGTCAGCGGCTGCTCGCGGTCGAGGCGCAGCTTGACCGAATCGAACGTCAACATACGGTTGACCGTGAAATGCGGCCCAACGGTGCGCAGCAAATCGAGGTAGCCGAGTTCCGACAGCCACGCGTCATTATCGACCATCATCGCGCCGGTCGCGCTGTCGTCGAAGGTCAGGAACCGCTCGAACACGCGGCGGATCGAGGCGATGTTGGCCTGGATGTCGGCGTCGGTCAGCAATCTGCGCGATTCGTCCTTGCCCGACGGGTCGCCGACCTTGGTCGTGCCGCCGCCCATGAGCACGATCGGGCGGTGCCCGGCCTGCTGCAGACGGCGGAGCATCATGATCTGGACGAGGCTGCCGACGTGCAAGGACGGTGCAGTGGCGTCGAACCCGATGTAGCCGGTGACAATCTCGCGTTGCGCCAGCGCATCGAGCGCCCCGGCATCGGTTGCCTGATGGATGTAGCCGCGCTCGTCGAGGAGGGTGAGGAGGGTGGAGGAATAAGCACTCATTCCTATCCCCTAACCGTTCGTCCTGAGCTTGTCGAAGGACCGTCCTTCCTTCACCTTGGGTCGGTGAAGCTCATCCCGCACCCTGACACGCCGCCACTCGCCGTCACCTCGATCGACGGGCAATGCTGGCATGAGGGCGGACGTTGGCATTTCCGGTTCCTCGTCAATAACGCGACCCGGCTCATCCTCCCCGATCCTGCCGAAATTGGGCGCGCCGATGATTTGTGGCAAACCACCTGCTTCGAGGCGTTCGTCGGGGGACAGGGTACCGCATATCGCGAATATAATTTCGCGCCCTCAGGCCAGTGGGCGGCTTATGCCTTCGACAGTCCGCGCCAAGGCATGCGCAACGCCGACGACCAGGTCGAGGTCTGGCTGGAAGGCGGCGAAGACTGGATTGCGGTCGAGGCGGCGGTTTCCGGTGATTTGGCGCCGGGCTCGCAGATCAACCTCGGCGCTGTGATCGAGGAAGAGGGAGGGGTTAAAAGCTATTGGGCGCTCGCGCATCCAGTCAAAGGGCCCGACGCCCCCCCCGATTTCCACAATCGCGATTGCTTCATCGCCCATCTCCCGCCAGTGGAAGCGCCATGAAATTCGGTATCGAACGCCTGCTCGCCGACCCGGCGCTGCGCGCCCCGCTGGACGGCAAGCGCGTCGCCTTGCTGGCCCATCCCGCCTCGGTCACCGCCGACCTCACCCACAGCCTCGATGCGCTCGCCGGTTGCCCCGGCATCCGCCTGTCGGCCGCGTTCGGGCCGCAGCATGGGCTGAAGGGCGACAAGCAGGACAATATGATGGAGACCCCGGACGAGGTCGACCCACGGCTCGGGATTCCGGTGTTCAGCCTGTACGGCGAGGTGCGGCGGGCGTCGGGGGAGATGATGAGCACGTTCGATGTCGTGCTGGTCGACCTGCAGGACCTCGGTTGCCGGATCTACACTTTCGTCACGACCCTGCTCTACATGCTCGAAGCCGCAGCCGAGCATAAGAAAGAAGTGTGGGTGCTCGACCGGCCCAATCCCGCCGGACGTCCGGTCGAGGGGACGATGTTGCTGCCAGGGTGGGAGAGTTTCGTCGGTGCCGGGCCGATGGTCATGCGGCACGGCATGACCGTGGGCGAAATGGGCCATTGGTTCATCAAGCAATACAAGCTCGACGTCGATTATCGGGTGATCGCGATGGAGGGCTGGCAGCCCGACGCGGCCCCCGGGTTTGGCTGGCCAACGGACCGCGCGTGGATCAACCCGTCGCCTAACGCCCCCAACCTCAACATGGCCCGCGCTTACGCCGGCACCGTGATGCTCGAAGGCGCGACGTTGAGCGAGGGCAGGGGCACCACCCGCCCGCTCGAATTGTTCGGCGCCCCCGATATCGACGCCCGCGCGGTGCTGGCGGAGATGGAGCGGTTCGCGCCGGAGTGGCTTGCCGGCTGCAAGATCCGCGAAGTGCATTTCGAGCCGACGTTTCACAAGCATGCCCACACATTGTGTAGCGGCCTGCAGGTTCACCCCGAACAGACCTTCTACGACCACGAAGCCTTCCGCCCGTGGCGGCTGCAGGCGCTGGCATTCAAGGCGATCCGCAACCTGTATCCGGATTACGAATTGTGGCGCGATTTCCCCTACGAATATGTGTTCGACAAGCTCGCCATCGACGTCATCAATGGCGGCCCGGCTCTGCGCGAATGGGTTGATGATGCGGGCGCCGCAGCAGGCGATTTGGATGCGATTGCGTCGGCGGACGAGCGCGCCTGGGACGAAGAGCGGCGCGGACTGCTACTTTACTAACGCTTGCGCGATAACTCCCGCATCGCATCGTCCAGCCCCGCCAGCGTCAACGGGTACATGCGGTCGCTCATCAGCCGCTTGAGGATGCCAGTCGAGGCGCTGTGGCCCCAATATTGTTCCGGAGTCGGGTTGAGCCACGCGGCGGCGGGGTAGGTGGTGGTGAGGCGATGGAGCCAGGTCATCCCGGCTTCCTCGTTCATATGCTCGATCGAGCCGCCGGCGTGGGTGATTTCGTAAGGGCTCATCGCCGCATCGCCGACGATGATCACTTTATGATCGTGGCCGAACTTGTGCATGATGTCGAAGGTCTTGTGGCGCTCGGCATGGCGGCGGCGGTTGTCCTTCCACACGCCTTCATAAATGCAATTGTGGAAGTAGAAATGCTCGAGATGCTTGAACTCGGTACGCGCGGCGGAGAATAATTCCTCGCACAGCCGGACATGGCCTTCCATCGACCCGCCGACGTCGAGGAACAGCAACAGTTTGACCGCATTGTGCCGCTCGGGGCGCATGTGGACGTCGAGCCAGCCCTGGCGCGCGGTGCCGTCGATGGTGGCGTCCATGTCGAGCTCG
>JBKJNP010000257.1:0-17620 GCA_046593565.1 Sphingomicrobium sp.
GCAACTGTTCGACCACGACCGGCTGAACGACGGCCAATACATCTGCATCGCGGTCGCGGACAATGGCACGGGCATGAATGAGGCAGTGCTGCAGCGCGCGATCGAACCATTTTTCACCACCAAGGACATCGGCCAGGGCACCGGGCTGGGCCTGTCTTCGGTCCAGGGACTGGCGGTGCAGTCAGGCGGCGAGCTGCAGCTGCACAGCGATGTCGGCCAGGGGACCACGGCGACCTTGTGTCTGCCCGTGTCGAACGAGCAGCCGGTGCGCGACGAACTGCCGACCAGCGCCGTGCCAGCCGCGCGTCCATCCAACATTACCGCCTTACTGGTCGATGACGAGCCACTGGTTCGGGCGGGTATCGCGGCGATGCTCGACGATCTCGGCTATCGCGTGCTCGAAGCGTCGTCAGCGGCGGAGGCGACCTTGCTGTTCGAAAGCGGGGTCGCGTTCGATGTGCTGATTACCGATCATGCCATGCCCGGCCGCACCGGTACGGATCTCGCACAGGATCTGCGTGCACACCGCCCTGACCTGCCGGTGCTGCTGGTCACCGGCTATGCCAAGGTGGCACAGGATGGCAGCAGCGGGCTCGCCCGGCTGCCCAAACCGTTCCGAAAGGACGAACTGGCCAAGCGTCTCGAGCGCTTGTTGGCGGCGACGGCTCTCCCCGCCGCCTAACGTCCGAAGGAGAAGGCCGTCGGGCAGGCACCGTAGCGGTTGGGAATCTGGCTTCCCTTGCGCGCCAGCATCAGCAGCAATTGCCCGAACATCAGCAGAGTCACCGCAGCGTAGCCCAGCGCGACGATCTTGCCGAGAAAGCTTCCGAACAGCACGAGCAACGGCGATGCGAGCAACAGCAGGCACGGCACCAGCAACGCGCGGCCCGAGCGGTTGACATCATGGAGCCGGCGGATCGCGACCGCCAATTGCGGCACGAACAGCAACAGGCCGGTCAGCATCGAAACCGGACCGCCGAGCGGACCGCTGCCGAGCAGGACATCGACCAGCCGCGCCGCGGCCTGTGCGATCAGTACGAAGATGAAGAAGGTCCAAAATTCGGCGCGCGAGGCGCGGCCCTTGAAATCGGCATATTTCTTCAGTGACTGGGTGATCATTTCGAACGCGCCCATGATAATCTTCCCCCTACTAGGCCTGCGGCCAAAAAGCTTCCTGAGCGGTCAGCTTAAACAGGGATTCAATCGTCGGGGAAAGCGGAATCGCCAAGCGCTCGGGAGGCGCGTGTCCGAAGTCGGGACGCGAGCCCGTCCATCCCGGCCATAGCCCGCAACTCGTCGTCACTGGCGTCGCCGAAGTTGACGATTTGAACCAGCCGGTCGAAGCGGAAGCCGGGGTTGGGTCGATCGACCAGTGCGACCGCCTCGCCAGGGCAGATCACCCCTTCCTCGATCACTCGATAATACCAGCCGGCGCGGCCGTTGCGGACCATCGCCCTGGCCAGGCGATTGTCACCGAACCGGAGCGTGAATTTGGAACAGGGCTGGCGCGGCTGGCAGACCTGTAGCCGGGCGCCGCCGATCCCATGGACATCGCCAACGCAGACATCGGCCTCGGTCCACCCGGCAATGGTCAGATTCTCGCCCACCCCGCCAGCGACGAACAGGCCGCGATGCTCGGGATAATCCACCGCCCAGGCGTCATGATGCGCGGCAGGATAGCCGTAGACCGCTTTTTCCGGCCCGCCGTGGACCGTGAGATCGGCCTGCTCGTCACCCGCCAGGCCGAGGGCCGTCACCGCGACCGGCGCATCGACCCCATGCTTGATGAATCCGCTTGGAATAAAGTCGGGGCCAAGCGGCGCGACCTTGCCGATCTGGATCGACTGGAGGGTGGCGTCGGTCATGCGGACCTCGATCTTGCCCAATTGGTGCCCCCGGTCCGACTCGAACGGACACTCCTTGCAGAACTCGATTTTGAGTCGAGCGCGTCTACCATTCCGCCACGGGGGCCCGGGGCAGCGACGCAGCTAGCGAAACGGGCGCGGCTCGGCAAGTCGCCAGGCCGCGCCCTGTCCGGTCACATCGCGCGAGCGGCGCCGCCAGCATAAGGATCGTCGCCATATTTGTTCGGCCCCTTGGTGCCTGCCGACGCGAAAAAGACAATCAACAGGATTGCGGCAATCAGGATCACCAGACCGAGGATCATCACAAGTCCCGCCGACCCCATATCTGGCGTGCCTCCGCCAGTGACGGATCCCATCATTGTAACAAGGGAATACATGTACGGGACGTATGGCACCCAGAGTGCGAGCAACCACAAGGCCGAGCGATCGGTGTCGTGAAGGCGACGGAATTGGACTGCCAGACTTGGAATAAACGTCCCCACCAGAATCACGAGGGAGAGCGGCCCGTAAAGCCAGAGTAGAGGCCCAATCGAGAGCGCATTTTCAATGATGTAGGCAATCACCGCCAAAACGCAGATTGCAAGCGAGTACCACCAGAATTCGGCTCGCGGAGCGCGGCCCGAAAAATCGGCATATTTCTTGAGCGGGCGCGTGGCCCAATCGATCGGTGACATTGCCTGTTTCCCCCCATCGTGGAAGCGGGAGATTAGCTCGCTTTCGCGCGCGCGCCAGTGTTAGTTGTGTGCGTCCTTATCTGGTGGGCCGACGCCGATCAGCAGTCGTAGTTTCGACCATAGGGATTGGGGCCAATCGTCAGGCGAATACGTTCGCGCCACTGCCATCATATGGGTCGGAACCATAACGATTGGCTCCCTTGTTGCCGGGCAGGATCATGCACACGATTAGGGCGATGCAAGCGATCACAAGCAGCGAGATCGAGATCAACGACGAACTTGCAGCAGTTCCTCCGTTGAACTCGCTTTCAAGGGCAGCGAAGCTTGACTGCATGCCAAAGAAGAATGCCGGCGCAATCACCGCGAGCATCCACCAACCCGACATCCCAATATCATGCAGACGTCGCACGGTGACGGCCAGGCTAGGGATAAACAGACCCAGGGTGAATATCAGTCCCAGGATTCCGAGTTCGCTACCTACAATGCGGTCGATCCCGTCGACGGCAAATCCTGCGACGGTAGAGACCAAGGTAAACCACCAAAATTCGGCCCGTCCCGATCGCCCGGATAATTGCGCATATCTTTTTACGGGAAGCAGGGTCCACGCAATCGGTGACTTCACACTCGACATATACTGCACTCCGCACTCGGCTAAGCCGGAAGCAATAGAGCCGCGCAGCTAACAAATTTCTAACAGGACCTCAGTTGCGCGGGGCGTGGTGGCGATAACTCAACGCTTCGGCGACGTGGATCCGCCCGACCGTCTCGCTTCCCGCCAGGTCGGCGATGGTCCGCGAAACGCGCAGGACGCGGTGGAACCCGCGCGCGCTAAGCCGCATCGCCGCCGCCGCATCGGCCAGCAGCTTGCGCCCCGGATCGTCAGGGGTTGCGACGGCGTCGAGCAACTCGCCGTCTGCCTCGGCATTGGTGCGCACCGGAAAATCAGCGTAGCGGGCCGATTGCACCGCCCGTGCCGCCGCCACCCGCACCGCGACCTGGGCGCTGCCCTCGGCCGGGGGCGGCAAGCTAAGATCGGCGGCGCTGACGCTGGCCACTTCGACATGCAGGTCGATCCGGTCGAGCAACGGCCCCGACACCTTGGCCTGGTAATCGGCGGCGCAGCGCGGCGCGCGGCTGCACGCCAGCGCCGGATCGCCGAGATGACCGCAGCGGCACGGGTTCATCGCCGCGATCAGCTGCACCCGCGCCGGGAAGGTGACGTGGGTATTGGCCCGCGCCACGCTGACCTGGCCGGTCTCCAGCGGCTGGCGCAGCGAATCGAGCACCGCGCGCTGGAATTCGGGCAGCTCGTCGAGGAACAATACACCAAGGTGCGCCAGGCTGATCTCGCCCGGGCGAACCTTCAATCCGCCGCCGACCAAAGCCGGCATCGAGGCCGAATGATGCGGACTTCGGAACGGCCGGCGCCGCAGCATCCGCCCGCCGTACAATTCGCCCGCGACCGAGGCGACCATCGACACTTCGAGCGCTTCGGCAGGCTCCAATGGCGGGAGGATGCCCGGCAGGCAGGCGGCGAGCAGCGACTTGCCCGCGCCGGGCGGGCCGCTCATCAACAGATTATGACCGCCCGCCGCGGCGATTTCGAGCGCGCGCTTGGCCACTTCCTGACCCTTCACCTGCAGCAGATCGGGACCGCCCACTGCGGGCTCTGCCTCGCCCGGCAGCGGCGGCGACAGCAGGCGCGTGCCCTTGAGATGCGCGATCAAGGCCAACAAATCGGGCGCGGCGAGCACTTCGACATCGCCCGCCCAAGCGGCCTCGGACCCTTGCGATTCGGGACAAATCAGTCCCTTGTTCTGGCCCGAGGCATGGAGCGCGGCGAGCAATACGCCGGGCGATGGCGCGATCCGCCCGTCGAGCCCAAGCTCGCCGACCGCGACATAATGCGACAGCGCCTCCTTATCGACCGCTCCAATCGAGGCCAGCAGGCCGAGCGCGATCGGCAGGTCGAAATGCGACCCTTCCTTGGGCAAATCGGCGGGCGACAAATTGACGGTAATGACCTTGGGCGGGAGCGCGAGACCGATCGCGGACAAGGCCCCGCGTACCCGCTCGCGGCTTTCGGCAACCGCCTTGTCGGCCAGTCCGACGATGACGAATCGTGGAATTCCCGACGACAATTGGACCTGCACCTCGACGGCACGTGCCTCGAGCCCCAGATAGGCGACGGTGGCGACCAGCGCGACCATCAGCGTCTGCCCCGGCAAGCGCGGACACCAGACGCAACACGATATTCAGGCAAACATCCCCCTAGCTCGGCCAGCCGATGCTAGCGGCAGTTGGGCGGGACGGGAAGGACTTGCCGAAATCCTCAACACCGCCCACATCGCGATCATGATCGACCGCGCGACCTGGAAACGCTGGCTGACCCATCCGGTGGTCGACTGGACCATATTCATCCTCGGCGTGATCCTGATCCTGCTGGCGCCGGTGGTCGGCGCCCTGCCCGGCCCGGGCGGGATATTCGTCCTCGCGCTCGGCCTGGCGATGGTGCTCAGAACCAGCGCCTGGGCGCGGCGGCGCTATGTTCAGTTCAAGCGCTGGCAACCAAAGGCCGGGCGCTGGACCGACTGGGGCATGCGCCGCAAGAGTGCGCTGCGGCGGGAAAAGCTGGCCAAGGAGCAGAAAGCGGCAAACCAGGCGGGCAGCGCGACGCTGGCGGCCGGACCGATCGCGTCAGGCAATTCGACCGGAAGTCGGGGCAGTCCCGGCAATTGACTTTGGCGACCGTCGCCTCTATCGGCACCCCCAACATCGGTCGCTTCGGCGGCCCTTTTCATTTTGATTTTGCCCCGTATTTTTTTGAACACGAAAGCATGAGCGATGAAGCGCACTTTTCAGCCGAGCAACTTGGTCCGGGCACGCCGTCACGGCTTCCGTCATCGCAGCTCGACCGTCGGCGGTCGCAAGGTGCTCAATGCCCGCCGCGCCCGCGGTCGCAAGAAGCTCTCGGCTTAGTCACCCTTACTAAACGCGCTGAATTTCTCGCCGCCAACCGCGGCCGGCGCTTTGCCATGCCCGGCTTCGTCCTCCAGGTCCGCGACCGCGCCGATGACGATTTGACCCGGCGGGTCGGTTTCACCGTTACCAAGAAGATCGGCAATGCCGTCGTCCGCAATCGCATGAAGCGGCGCCTGCGCGCCCTCGCCCGCGAATTGCTGCCGACCCACGGCATCGCCGGGTCGGATCATGTGCTGATCGGCCGTTCGGGCGGGATCGAACGCGATTATGCGACGCTCCGTGACGAACTGATGCGCGCCTTGGCCAAGGCCGCGCGATGATCGACAAATTGCTCATTGCCTTCGCCCGCGGCTGGCAGAAGGGCCCGTCTCGCGTCTTTCCGCCATCGTGTCGCTTCCAGCCGAGCTGCTCGGCCTATGCGATTACCGCCTGGACGCGCTATGGGGCCGGCAAAGGCAGCTGGCTGGCGGCGAAACGCATCGCCCGCTGCCATCCGTGGGGCGGCATGGGGCATGACCCCGTCCCGTGAGACATTCGAAGAGGATCGACTGAGTTGGGCAATAATCGCAACATGATGCTCGCGCTGGCACTGAGCGCGCTGGTCATCCTCGGCTGGTCGTTCGTGTCGGCCAAGCTGTTCCCGCCCGCGCTTCCCCAGACCCACAAGGTCGAGGATGGCAAGGTCAAGCCGATCGCCAACCCGGTGTCGGACAGCGGCACCGTCGCCCCGACCCCGGCCGCGCTGCGCAACCTGAACCAGGTGCTGGTCGATTCGCCCCGCGTCGCGATCCGCACCCCCAGCCTCTCCGGCTCAATCAACCTCAAGGGCGCGCGGATCGACGATCTCTTCATGCTTCGCCAGACTGAGACGATCGACAGCGACAGCAAGCCGGTGCGCCTGATGTCCCCGGCCGGGGCCAAGGGCAGCTATTTCAGCCAGTTCGGCTGGTCCGGCACTGGCGTCGCCGTCCCCGACGCCAACAGCGTCTGGACCCCGAGCGCCTCGACCCTGTCGCCGGGCAAGCCGGTCACGTTGAACTGGACCAACCCGACCGGCCAGCGCTTCGAACAGATCATTTCGGTCGACGACGGCTATCTTTTCACCATCAAGCAGCGCGTCGCCAACCTCTCCGCCGGCGCCATTACCCTGCGCACTTATGGTCTCGTGAGCCGCGCCGACAAGAGCAAGGACGTGACCAGCTGGACCAGCCATGTCGGACCGATCAACTTTCTCGGCGGTGTCGCCGATTATGGCGTCGACTGGGACACCCTCGATGAGGACAAGGCCGGTGTGACCCGCGACAGCCGCGGCGGCTGGCTCGGCTTCACCGACAAATATTGGCTGACAGCGCTTGTCCCGGCATCAGGAGCGCCGGTCGAGGCGAGCCTGCGCAAAAGCGCCACTGGCGCCTACCAGGCAGATTATGCCGGCCAGCCGTTCACCGTCGCCCCCGGTCAGGCGGTCAGCAATGAAGTCCGCCTGTTCGCCGGCGCCAAGGAAAAGAAGTGGCTCGACGTTTACGAGGCGGCCGGCATCACCAAACTCAGCAAGTCGATCGACTGGGGCTGGTTCGAATGGTTCATGCGGCCGATCTTCGACCTGCTCAACTGGCTGTTCAAGGTCACCGGCAATTTCGGCGTTGCGATCATCTGCCTGACGCTCATCGTCCGCACATTGATGTACCCGATCGCCGACCGCCAGTTCCGGTCGATGGCGGCGATGCGCCGGATCGCGCCCAAGATGAAGGCGCTTCAGGAACGTTGGAAAGACGACAAGCCGCGCCAGCAGCAGGAAATCCTCAAGCTGTACAAAGATGAAAAGGCCAATCCGGCTGCCGGCTGCCTGCCGATCCTGCTCCAGATCCCGGTGTTCTACGCGCTCTACAAGGTGCTGATGGTCAGCGTCGAAATGCGCCACCAGCCGTTTGCGTTGTGGATCAAGGATCTGTCCGCGCCCGATCCGCTGACCCCGGTCAATCTGTTCGGCTATCTCGACTTCACCCCGCCCGGCTTCCTCGCGCTTGGCGTGCTCCCGATCCTGCTCGGGGTCACCATGTGGCTCCAGTTCAAGCTCAATCCGCCACCCGCCGATCCGGTCCAGCAGCAGATTTTCTCGATCATGCCGTGGGTGCTGATGTTCGTCATGGCGCCGTTCGCGGCGGGTCTGCAGCTGTACTGGGTGGTCAATAATGTCTTGACCATCGCCCAGCAGAAGTGGCTCTATTATCGCTACGATCACGAAATGAACCCGCCGACTGCGGAAGCTGTCGTGGTCAAAAAATGATCGAGACCGAACAAGACGAGCCCGGCAACGAGGAAATGGCAGAGGCAGCTCGCAAGCTGTTTTCGGGGCCGATCGACTTTTTGAAGTCGGCCCCGCAGCTCGAGCATCTGCCCAGCCCCGATGCGCCCGAGATTGCGGTCGCGGGGCGGTCCAACGTCGGCAAATCGTCGCTGATCAATGCCATGACCAACCGCAGCAAGCTGGCGCGCGCGTCGAACACCCCGGGGCGGACGCAGGAGCTCAACATCTTTGATGTCGGTCGCCCATTAGTGTTCCGGCTGGTTGACATGCCCGGTTATGGCTTCGCCGAAGCGCCCAAGGACATGGTCAAGCGCTGGCGTTTCCTGATCAACGATTATCTTCGCGGGCGGCAGGTGCTCAAGCGCGCGCTAGTGCTGGTTGACAGCCGCCACGGGCTCAAGCCGGTCGATCTCGAGATCATGGAGATGCTCGATAGTGCGGCTGTGAGCTATCACCTCGTCATGACCAAGGCCGACAAGATCAAGCCGACCGCGCTGGCCGCGACGATCGAGACGGTGCGCACCGAAGCGCGCAAGCATCAGGCGGCGCATCCCCTGATCCTGTCCACCTCGAGCGAGACCGGCGAGGGCATCCCCGAACTGAGGACCGCGGTTTTGGAAGCAGCGCTCTCATGAAGCTGATCATCGGCAATCGTGCTTATTCCAGCTGGTCGATGCGCGGATGGCTGGCGTGCAAGCAGTCGGGGCTGGAGTTCGAGGAACTGGTCGTGCCGTTGTTCGGCGAGGAATGGGAAAAGCACCGCGAGGGCGACGAATTTGCCCCCTCGCTCGGCAAGGTGCCGATCCTGTGGGAGGGCGATTGCGTCGTCTGGGACAGTTTGGCGATCATCGAATTCCTCGCCGACCGCGTCGGGCGCGAGAAATTCTGGCCCGACGACGAAAGCGCGCGCGGCATGGCACGGTCGATGGCCGCCGAAATGCATTCCAGCTTCTCCCACCTGCGCCGCGAATTGCCGATGAACGTGCGGCGCAACTACGGCAGCACCGACCTGTCGCCTGAGGTCGAGGCCGAGATCATCCGCATCCTCAACCTGTGGATGCAGGCCCGCGCCCGCTTCGGCAGTGGCGGTGACTATCTGTTCGGGCAATGGTGCGCGGCGGATATCATGTTCGCGCCGGTCGTGACCCGATTCGTCACTTATGGCGTCAAAATCCCGCCCTTCGCCGCCGCCTACATGGAAGCCGTCCTCCACCGCGCCGACGTGGTCGAATGGATCGAACTCGCCCAGGACGAACCGTGGGTGATCGAGCAATATGAAGGTGAGACGGCCGCCTAATAAGGCGTTCCGTCGCGGTGGGTGTAGCGTTCCTCACCCATGTTCCAGATCAAATCGGCGTCGGGATAATGGCAATTGCCCTCCCCTTCGCTGTTGTCGATCGCAACGAAGGTGCATGGCCGGTCCGAGCGGTTGATCAGGTGATGACCGTTGGCGGCGTCCGCGGCGAAGGTCGCGATGTCGCCGGGGCGGAGCAAGGTTTCGGCGCTGTCCTCGACTAATATTGCCTCGCCATCGATCATCACGACGATTTCATCGATGCCCTCGTGCCAGTGGCGCTGACTCGACCAGGCACCGGGTTCGAGCGTGCATTGGCTCATCCCGAGGCGGGTCAGCCCCATCGCCGCGCCGACTCGCCGATACAGTCGTCCGGCCACATCGCGGTCATAGGGCGCGGGATAGCCGGTGCTATTGGTTTGCTCGATGGCGGAAAGATCGACTTTCGGCATGGCGCCCTCCTTGCTAGGCCAGCGTCATGACATCCCTGATCGATCCGGTCGAGTTGGCCAAAAAACTGATCGCCTGCCCAAGCGTCACCCCCGCAAGCGGCCGCGTGTTCGACGAGCTGGAGGAAGCGTTGCTCCCGCTCGGCTTCGACGTCCATCGCTTCGTCAGCGGCGAGGCCCCCGATGGCCCGGTCGAGAATCTGGTTGCGACTCGCGGCACCGGAAGCCCGCATTTCGGCTTCGCCGGGCATCTCGACGTCGTCCCGCCGGGCGAGGGCTGGGCAAGCGACCCGTTCGCCCCAGAACTCATCGACGGCCGCCTCGTCGGGCGCGGTGCCAATGACATGAAGAGCGCAATCGCCGCCTTCGCCGCTGCCGCCGCCCGCGTGCCCGAGCATCGCGGCACCCTGTCCTTCCTGATCACCGGCGACGAGGAAGGCCCGGCTACGTTCGGCACCCCGGCGATCATCGACTGGCTGGCCGAGCATGAATTGAAACCCGACATGATCCTGATCGGCGAACCAACTTCCGAGACGGCACTCGGAGATACGATCAAGATCGGGCGGCGCGGGTCGGTCAATATGTGGATTACTGTGCCGGGCACGCAAGGCCATGTCGCCTACCCCCACCGCGCCGACAATCCGGTGGCGAAACTGGCGCGGATCGTCGCCGCGCTCGACTCCGTCGAGTTGGACCAGGGCAATGACGCCTTCCCGCCGTCCAACCTGGAATTTACCGATATCGGCTGCCCGCCCGGCGCGACCAACCTCATTCCGGCCGCCGCGACCGCGCGGCTCAACATCCGCTTCAACAATTTGCAACGCGGCGCTGACCTGGTGCGGATGGTCGAAGATGTCGTGCAACGCGAGGCGCCCGGCGCCGCGGTGATCGCCAAGATCAGCGGCGAGGCGTTCCTGACCCCGCCGGGCGAGCTTTACGACCTGGTCGTCGCGGCCATCACCCAGGAAACCGGCATCGCCCCGACCCTGTCGACCGGCGGCGGCACCTCGGACGGACGCTTCCTGATCGCGCTTTGCCCGGTGGTCGATTTCGGCCTGCCCAACGCAAGCATGCACAAGGTCGGCGAAAGCGCGGCGGTGGCGGATATCGAACAGCTGGCCAACATCTACCAGCGGGTGATCGAACGCGCGCTAGGTTAGGCGACCGAGCGCTTGCGGTCGGCGATCGCAATCCACGCCACGAATTCATCCTCGGTCATCGGCGCGGCGAAGACATAGCCCTGCACTGTGTCGCAGCCCATTGCCCGCAACAAGTCGGCCTGCGCGCTATTCTCGACCGATTCAGCAACGATCTCGCAGCCGACGCCCTTGATCAGGTGGATCACCGCCTGAACCACGACCCGCGCTTTCTCGCTGGTCTCGATCTCGGCGATCAGCGTTTGGTCGAGCTTGACCCGGTCGAGCGGCATCGTGCGCAACCGCGCGAGGTTGGAGTAACCGGTACCGAAATCGTCGATCGCGATCGACGCGCCTTCCGCCCGAAGTGCCGCAATCTCCGCCAGATCGGCTTCGTTGCACTGCATCGCCGCGGTCTCGGTGAATTCCAGTTCGATCATCGTCAGCGGCACATCTTGCGCTGTAAACGAATGACGCAGGCGGGTGAAGAAATCGACCCGGTCGAGCTGGCGCGGGCTGATGTTGAAAGATAGCCGGCGGTCGATCCCCTGGGCTTTCCAGCCGGCCAGGATCAGCGCCACCTGGTCCATCACCCAGTCGCCGATTTCGCCGATCATGCCGGTCTGTTCGGCGATCGCGATGAAGGTGCCCGGTGCGCGCAGTCCGTCGCGCGGATGTTGCCAGCGGAGCAGCGCCTCGACCCCGGTGGTCTCGCCCGTGGTCAGGCTCATCTGCGGCTGGAGCGCCAGGCGAAGCTGGCCGCGCGGCACCACGTCGGTCAGCGCATTCTCGGTCTCCACCCGGAGCTGGTGCTCGCGCTTTAATTCTTCGCTGAACAGGCAATGCTGCCCGCCGCCGCGCGACTTGGCGCGATACATGGCCAGGTCGGCGGCGCGCATCAGGCTTTCGACCGTCGATCCGTGGTTGGGCGACACCGCGACCCCGATCGACGCACCGATATCGATGCTGTGGCCTTGCAGCTCGAACGGCTCGCTGATCGCCAGCGCGATCCGGCGCGATATCATCTCGATCTCGGCCATTCCCTCGATCTGCGGGAAGAATAAGGTGAATTCGTCGCCCGCAAGTCGCGCCAGCAGCGGTCGCGGCATCGTGCTGTCGCCGATCTCGGCAGTCACCACCACGCGCAGCCGGTTGGCGACCATCACCAGCAACTGGTCGCCGCGGGCATGGCCCAGGCAATCGTTGACCGCCTTGAACCGGTCGAGGTCGACGAACAGCATGGCCGAATGGACGCCGCTGGCGGCGCTCAGCAACTTGTCGGCTTCGGACCGGAAATGCAGCCGGTTGGGAAGCGATGTGACCGGATCGTACATGCCGAGCGCATGGGCATTCTCGATCGAGGCACGAACTTCCTCGAACAGGCTGTCGACGGCCGACGCGAGCTTGGGATTGGTTTCGCGCAGGATCGCCGGCGCCGGCGAGCTGTAATCGCCGTCCTCGACCGCCAGCAGCCGTTCGGCCAGCGCGTTCAGCGCTCGCGCGCTCTCGCTATTGGGGCGTTCGGAGGCGACATAGCTGACCAGGAGGCAGAACGCCCCGGCGACGAGCGAGGCGATGACCTGCTTGTCCAGTTCGGTGATATAGAGGAAGGCGGCGAGCGAAAACAGGAACGAGGCGACCCCCGCCGCGCCGGACAGGATGGCATTGCTGATTTTCTGGGCCGTTCCGTCGTTCATCGCCGCATTCGAGCCTTCGAAACTGGGGCGGACCGGCCGCCATTTCACGAGCCAGCGATTAAACCGTCGGGGTTAAGGAAGGGTCGAACGGGAAGGTTAACGCCGCAGTATCAGGTACAGGCTGGCGCCTCCGCCATGCCTGCGATGCGCTTGGCGAACCGCTGCGATCCGGCTCGAATGACGCGATATGGTCAACCAATCGTTCACCGCGGCGCGTATCCGCCCGCGTGTCACCGGCGGTTCGCCCTTTCGCTCATGTCCGGTGATCAGCAGCAACACCCGCTCGCCGCGGGCGATGGCGGTCTCCAGCGCGCGGTCGATTGCCTCCCACGCCTGGTCGAGATTGTGGCCATGCAGGTCAAGGGTTCGGTCAGGCTCGACCGATCCGCTCTTGAGTCGCCGGTCCCACCCCCCGTCGAGGGTATTGGCAATCGCATGGCGGCGCGGTGGCGGTGCCAGCGGTCGACGTGGCGGTGGCGGCGCCGCTTTGGCCTTGGCCACGGTCGGTTTGGCTGGCGGAGCGACCTCGACCGTCTCGACCTCAGGCGCATCGCGCGACAGCGGGCGGATCGACGCGGTCACCCGCGCCCACAGCGCCTGTTCCTCAGCGCTGAGCCCGCGCAACGCTGGTGCCTTTCGGGATCAGCACCAGTCCGCGGCCCTTGGCGGACATGCCGCCGGCAATGGTCTCGGCATAGTCGCCGGCGCCCCAAAAGGTATCGACCCGATTGGCGCCCTTGATCGCGCCGCCGGTGTCCTGCGCCACCCACAGCCCATCGGCAATATCGCGGTCCATGTCGATCCAGACCGGCGCGCCGAGGGGGATGAATTTGGGATCGGTGGCGACGCTGGCATTGGTCGTCACCGGCACGCCCATCGCGCCAAGCGGCCCCGCGCCGGTCAGTTCACGGAAGAAGATATAGCTGGGATTCTCGCGCATCAACGCCTTGCCGCGGTCGGGTTGGGCCCGCATCCAGCCGACGATCCCGGCCATGGTCGCGCCGCCGGGGGCAAGCGCATTGCGCTCGCGAAGCACACGCCCGATCGCGACATAGCTATGACCATTCTGCTCGGCATATCCGATCCGCACGATCGACCCGTCGGGCGCGCGCAACCGTCCCGAACCCTGGACCTGGAGGAAGAACAGGTCGATCGGATCGGCAACCCAGGCGATCGGCCGCTCGGCGTTGAGCGCGCCATCCTCGATCTCGGTGCGGGTGAAGAAAGCCACGCATTGGCCGGTCGAATCGACCTGGCCACGCCCGGCCGTGCCGTCGGCGCGGGTGCATCGGACGAGGCTGGCCGGCGGGGCGAAGACTGGCACGTCGAAGCCCGGCTGGCGGACCCGGACGCCGGAGATTTCCGGCTCGTAATAGCCGGTGGCGAAGGCGAGGCCGTCGCCGACCTCCAGCCAGTCGAATTCGGTGCGGAAAAATTCAGCCGCGCTTCCCGGCGCGACCGTTGCTGCGCGAGCGCACACCGGCTGCCACAGCGACAAATCGGTCAATCCGCTAGTATCGACCCGGCGGCCGTTGACGATCGGTCCGCAACTGACTCGAAAAGCAGCCAGCGCGCGCGCCGCGACCGGCTCTGTTAACGGCTTCGGCGCGACCTCCCTAAATCCAGCTGCGGCGGCATTGGCGGGTGTTGGCGGGGTTGGAGTTGGAGTTGGAACTGGAGCTGGCGTCGGAAGCGGAGCTGGCGCGGGCATAACCGGCGGAGGCGCCGGCCGCTTGGTCGCGCAGGCGCTGACCAGCAACAGCGAGGCGAACGCCAAACCGCGCAGCGCAACGGGAATGCCCCCGCGCATTGTGCTGGTCATTCTTCCTCGTCGGTTTCGATCAGCAGCCAGTTGGGATCGCGCGACTTCAGGTCGCGGCGGAAGGTCCAGCGTTCGCGCGTCTGGACTGCGTCGCTCATCGATCCGGCGACCACCTCGTCCTTGGCGTTGCGCGTTACCGCGGCAATATCAGCCTCGAACCGCACCGTGACTTCGGCGGCGCCATTGTCCATCCCGGCCTCGACGATCACCGGCGGGTCGAGCGCGACCAGCCGGTTGTCGAGCTTGAAGCCGTCCTTCTCGCGCTGCTTCACCGCGCCGGCGAAGGTCGCATAGACATCGCCGTCGGCATGCGGGCGGATCGTTTCCAGCTCGCCCTTCCAGAACGCCTCCAGGATCATCCGGTAGGCGGCGCTTGCGCCTTCCAGGAAGCGCGCCACGTCGAACGCCGGGTCGGCGGCCAATATCTGGCGCACGCCGGGGCCGGCGGTCGGAAGGTAAGCCAGATCGCCATTGTCGGTGATCGAAGCCGGCTCGCGCTGGGCGTTGACCCGCGGTTGCTCGATTCGCGTGTCGGGGTCGGCGGGCTTCAAAATCGGCTGTTCATGGCCGGTCCGCTCACCCAGCACCGAGTAAAGGCGCAGGCCGACGAACAGGGCAACTAGGGCAAGGATGACGATTGCGGTCAAGATTCAAATCCATAACTGGGGAGGCCAACATAAGCGCTTCAACGCACGGATTCAAAGGGCGCTCCATTCGTCTCGCGCCATTGCGCCCGAAATGCGCGGCTGCTAGGCGCGCCGTGCCCCTTTTCGCGCCCGCGAAGAACGCCGGCGGCAAGCATTGCGACCCAGACCATAAGGACTTGATTTCATGGCCGATGAGACCCCGACCAACCCCGATTTTGTCGCCGCTCCCGAGGCAATGCCTGCCGAAGGTCCGCAGGCCGCGGCGATCGCCCAATATATCAAGGATCTGTCGGTCGAGAGCCCCAATTCGCCGCAGGTGTTCCAGTGGCAGACCCAGCCGCAGGTCGATGTCCAGTTCAACATCAACGTCGATCGTATCGCCGACGAGGTCCATGAGGTGGTCCTGCGCATCAACGTCTCTGCCAAGTCGGACCAAGGCACCCATTTCCTCGTCGATCTGAGCTATGCCGGGCTGTTCGGCCTGCGCAATTTCCCCGACGAGGGGCTCGCCCCGTTCATGCTGGTCGAAGCGCCGCAACTGATCTTCCCGTTCGCCCGCCAAGTGATCGCCGAAGCGGTTCAGAACACCGGTTTTCCGCCGCTCTTGCTCGAACCGATCGATTTTGGCCGCGCGTTCATGGCAACCATGGAAAATGCCCAGGCAGAGGCCAGTGCGGTGCCGCAGGCCAATGGCGGCGGCGATGCGATCGGTAGCGCCGCACCCGACACATTGCCCGAGGGCTTCGACCCGGCACTGACCGATTCGGATTCGGCTGACCAGGATCCGTCCAAGGGATGAACCTCTACAAGGCGATCGGGTCAATCGGCGGACTGACCATGGTCAGCCGCGTGCTCGGCTTCGCACGCGACATGATCGGCTCGCGCCTGCTCGGCGCAAGCCATGCAAACGACGCGTTCAACCTCGCCTTCCTGCTGCCCAACATCTTCCGCCGGCTGTTCGCGGAAGGGGCGTTTTCGGCCGGGTTCGTCCCGCTGTTTTCGCGCCGCCTGCAGGCGGGCGGACCTGAAGATGCCGAGGCCTTCTCCAACGAGATCCTCTCGGTGTTCATGCCGACCCTGCTGCTGGTGACGGCGCTGTTCGTATTGTTCATGCCGGCAGTGCTGCTGGCGGTGGTGCCGGATTATGCCGCGACCCCGGGCAAGATCGAGCTGGCGACCAACCTCACCCGCTGGACCTTCCCCTACCTGCTGTTCATCAGCCTGGTCGCCTTGCTGTCAGGGGTCCTCAACTCGCTGACCAAATTCGCCGTCGCTGCTTTTGCCCCCGCCTTGCTCAACATGGCGCTGATCGGCGCGCTTTTGCTCGCCCCGCCCGACAAGGTCGAAATCGTGCGCTTCATGGCGATTGCGGTGCTGGTCGGCGGCATCTTCCAGTTCCTGCTGTGCTGGGTCGCGGTGCGCCGCGCCGGGGTGCGGCTTCGCTTCGGCCGACCGCGCATGACCCCGGCAGTGCGCGAACTGGTAGTGCTGATCCTGCCCGCCACCGTCGCGGCCGGTGTCTATCAAATCAGCCAATTGTTCTACGCTTACTTCTCGTCGCAGCTTGGCGAGGGTGCGCTGACCAACCTGTCCTACGCCGACCGCCTCAACCAGTTGCCGCTGTCGATCATCGGCACCGCGCTTGGAGTCGCCATCCTGCCTTCGATCAGCCAGGCCATCGCCCGCGACGACACGGTCGAGGCGGCCGACGTCCAGGCGCGCGCCTTCGACCTTTCGATGCTGCTCACCCTGCCCGCGACATTGGCGCTGGCGGTTGCGGCGGGACCGATCATCGGCGCGCTCTATCAGGGCGGCGAATATAGCGTCGAAAGCGCGCGCATCACCGGCAACATCCTCGCAATCCTCGTCACCGGCCTGCCCGCTTATGTGTTGGTCAAGGTGCTGACCCCCGCCTTTTACGCCCGCAAGGACGTCAAGACGCCAGTGCGGATCGCGATGAGCGTGCTCGGGCTCGGCGTAGTCGCCAATTTCGCCTTGATCCCGGTGATGGGGATTTACGCCTTGGCCACCGTCACCTCGGCCAGCGCGTGGATCAACTTCGGCCTGCTATTCGGCATCCTCTATTATCGCGGTCACTTCCGCATGCCGGGCTGGCTGGTCAGCCGGGTTGCCAGGCAATTGATCGCCGCGATCGCGATGGGCGCCGCGCTTTACGGCATCAAGCTCGCGCTGGGCGACATGTTCTACGGCAGCGCAATCGAGAAGATTCTCGGGGTCGGGGCGCTGGTCGGGACCGGCGCCATCGTCTATTTCGCGATTGCCTGGGCGATCGGCGGAATCGACCGCGAGGCGATCCTGATCCTCCTCCGCAAGAAAAAGGTCACCGATTGATGCGCGTCGTTTCCGGGATCCAGCCGACCGGCGACCTCCACCTTGGCAATTTGCTCGGTGCGATCCTGCGCTGGGTGCGGATGCAGGACGAGGCCGAGTGCCTGTTCTTCCTCGCCGATCTCCACGCGCTGACGATCGATGTCGACCCGGCGAAATTGCGCGCCAGCTCGCGGGAGATGGCCGCCGCGCTGATCGCCAGCGGGATCGATCCCTGCCGCTCGATCCTGTTCCGCCAGAGCGCCGTGCGCGAACATGCCGAGCTCGCCTGGGTGCTGCAGTGCACGGCGCGGATGGGCTGGCTCAATCGTATGACCCAGTTCAAGGAAAAGAGCGGCAAGAACAAGGAAGGCTCGAGCGTCGGGCTGTTCACCTATCCCGTGCTGCAGGCCGCCGACGT
>JBKJNP010000269.1:0-16493 GCA_046593565.1 Sphingomicrobium sp.
CGGTCCCTGTCGGCAAGCAATTGATGCACCAGGCAGCCGACACCATGACCCGCATCACATTGGAGCTTGGCGGCCATGCGCCGGTGCTGATCTTCGACGATTGCGACCTGGAAAAGACGCTCGACATGGTCGTCCCGCAGAAATTCCGCAACGCCGGCCAGGTGTGCGTCTCGCCGACCCGCTTCTATGTCCAGGAAGGGATTTACGACTCCTTCCTCAAGGGCTTCGCGGCGCGCACCGCGCACGTCAAAATCGGCGACGGCCTCGCGGCGGATACTAAGATGGGCCCGCTCGCCAATGCGCGACGTCCCGATGAGATCGAGAAACTGGTCAATGATGCCGAGGCCAAAGGCGCGCGAATTCTCGCCGGCGGGCAGCGCGGAGAATCGGGCTTCTTCTTCCAGCCGACCCTGCTTGGCGATGTCCCGGTCGATGCCGACATCATGAACGAAGAGCCGTTCGGCCCGGTCGCGGTAACGGCTTCATTCAAGACCTTTGACGAGGCGATCGAACAGGCCAACCGCCTGCCGTTCGGCCTCGCCGCCTTCGCCTTCACCGAAAATGGCCGCCGCGCCAATTTGCTCGGCGACGCAATCGAGGCCGGCATGGTCGGAATCAACACCTTCGCCATCTCCACCGCGGACGCACCCTTCGGCGGGGTCAAGGATTCGGGCTTCGGATCCGAAGGCGGCAAGGAAGGACTGGAGACGTACCAGGTGGTGAAAGCGATCCATCAGGCCTGAATCGGGACAAGGATTCCGTCGCTTTAACCCTTTGGTAGAACCCCTCGCCCACACTCCGCCGGGACTCGAGATATGCGGAGGATGTGATGGGCGCGCCGGTGAAGAATATGAATGCCGCCGACGAAACGTCGGCCGAGGCGCTGCTGACCTCGCTCAAGACGATCGACCCGGCCGAGCGGCGGATGCATGCCTCGGTGTTCAATTACTGGCTGTCGATCCGCGGCGACCGGCCGTTTCCCGCGATCCGCGATCTCGACCCGCTCGAAATTTCCGACGCCGGCCCGTGCAGCGTGCTGATGGAGATGATCGGCGGCGGCGACGATGCCGAAATCCGCCATCTCGGCCACGCCATCAAACATGGTGTCGAGGCCAACCGGATAAGCGATGCCCCCGCCCCGTCCTTGCTGTCCTGCATCCACGCCAAGCTGCCAATCGTCGCGTCGAGCCGCCAGGCCTATGCCTTCGAAGATCAATATGAGGGCGAGGATGGTCCGCGGCGCTGCTGGGTGACCTTGCTGCCGCTGAGCGCCAACGGAACGTGGATCGACTTCGTTTATGGAATCGTCAGCCTTGAAGGCAATTCCGATGCGAGTAAGGCAGTGGTCGACGCGCCGGAAGTCGCCGAGGCGGTGGTCGACGAGGTCGCGGTGGCCGAAGAAGCGGCGGACCCGTTCAAGGTCGAACTACGCCCTTATGACGAAACCGATTCGGTCGATCCCGCGCCGGAGCCCGCGCCAGAACCGGAGCCCGTTGCCGAGGTAGAGCCCGAACCCGAGGCCGCGGTCGAACTCGAACCCGAGCCGGAACTTGTCGCGGAGCCCGAACCCGAGCCGGTCGCCGAGCTTGAGCCCGAGCCCGAGCCGGTCGCCGAACTCGAGCCCGAGCCCGAGCCCCTGTTCGAGCCGGAACCCGAGCCTGCGCCACCGGCAAAGGTCGGATTTTCGAGCAAGTTGCTCGAGGGGCTGGCGAGTGTCGGCGGATTCTACGGCAAGGTCACCCACGCTTACCCGGACACTCCCGACCCGCAGGCCGAGCCCGAAGCTTACCAGGTCGACGACCATCAGATCGACGACCACCAGGTCGACGACCACCAGTTCGACGATCACCAGATCGATCAACCGCAACACGAGCAGCAAGTGGCGGCCGCGCCCACCTTGCCGACGGAGGGATCATTGCAGGACAAATTGACCGACGTGCGCGCCATGGCCGACGAGGCCCGCCAGGCACAGGAACGCAGCAACTTCGCCCTCTATCAGGGGCTCAGCGCGGCCTATGACTTCGCGCTCGATGCCGAGGACGAGCCCGAGGATTATCTGCGACTGGTCGAGGCGCAGGGCCTCAAGATCCAGCTTCGCTCGCCGATGAAGCCGGTCGTCAAACTGGCCTTTGCCGGCCTGTGCGACGACGCCACCATCAGCCAGCTCGAGGCGGTCCTGGCCTGGGCGCTGAAGGCCGATTTGCCGCGCGGCTCGCTCGCCGAACGGATCCTGGCCGAAGGCGGGATCGGGCAGATCTTGGCGAACAAACCCAATTGATGGATTGAACGGCCGAACCATCGGCCAGCGCGGCTTTAGCGGCGCGGTCGGTCGGTATCGGTTAGCTTGAGCCCCTCGATCACCGCGTCGAGTGCGCAATTGCGCGACAATTCGGCGAGCGTCTCGGCGTCGGCCTGGCCATGTTTGGACGACAGGCTGTGGGTGCGGTTGGCGATGGCGCGCAATTCCTGGATCGAGGATTCGCTCAGCTGGTGATCCTGCAGCAATCGTTCGAGCACTGCTTCCGCGATCGGCGAGGCGAACTCCAGCCCGGCAAATTCGTTGAGCCGCCACACGATCCGGCAATATTGGGTCTCGAAGCCGGCAATGCTGAGCAACACCCAGCTATCGGCCGACGCACCCGCGGTCGCCTCGATCTGGCAGCCGTGAGTCGAGATATCGATTATCCGCACCCCGGTCCGGCTGCGGCCGGGCTCGCGGATGCTGGCGCTGAGACGCAGGGTGGCACGGGGCGCACGGCGGCGCTCGCGCTGACCATCGGGTGGCTGGGTCGGCTCCATCGCAGCATAGTGCGCGCCGATGGTGAACAAATCGTTGTCAGCTCACCCCATTCTTACCTTACCATAGCGGGCGGGTCGGACGGGTCTTGGCGCGGGTTACGTCGCCCTTGATCAGCTTGGACTTGAGGCCGGTGCGGGCTTTTTCGGCGCCGTCGCTGCTCATGCACACCAGTCGAATGCCGCCCGAGCTCAATTTCTCGACCGCCGACACGCCGACCGACTTGGTCTTGCAAAAATCGACCGCGGCGGTCTCGCTCATGTTGAGGAAAAGGACTCGGCTCATTGGAATCTCCTGTCGGAAAAGCGAGAGCGCGGGCGTCTCTCAGTCACAGGAGGCTTGGGGCATCGATCGAGTGATGCAGTGGGCATAGCATAGTTTAGCGACCACGTCGCGTCGCGCTGCCCGATCCGGCTCAGAGCAGGTAAACCACGTTGTCTCTCTGGCGGTTAATGCGCCGCGTGAGGGGCTGGCGCGGTTTTCTCCTCCGCCGCGATCCGCAGATTCTGCATCATGCCGTGGTCGCCGTGGAACATGATGTGACAGTGAATCACGAAATCGCCGGTAAAGCGCTCGTAGCGGGTGCGAAAGGCGACCCTTATGTCCTTTTTGAGGATCACCGTATCCTTCCATTCGCCCTTGAGGCCGGCATAATCGGGGTCGAAGGCCGGGCTCTTGGTGTCGGTGACGTCGCGCTCCTGGGCATCTTCGATCGAAATGATCTGGAACGGATTGACGTGGATATGGAGCGGATGGTCCTCGATCAGCGCGATCGCGCGCCATTCCTCGGCCTTGCCCAAGGGAAGCACCCCATCGATGCGGTCATGGTCGTAGGTCCGGCCATTGACCCTGAATGCCGTCTCGTCCGGCCCATCGACAATGTTGAGGATCACTTCACGGTATCCGCTGACTTCGGCCTTGGGAATCGGCTTGTGCCAGACGAAAGCGGACAGTTTCATCCCGTCCTTGAGCTCGCCGACGACGCGTGCGCGCACCGCCGCTCGATCGGTGCCGGCCAGCATCCGCTCCGCCGATCGAACCAGCGCGGCTTGGAGCAGGCCGCCGGGTTCGGCCTCGGTCGCGGTGGGACCTCGCGCCCCGATCACCGCAATCATGCGCGATGGATTGAGCTTTTCGGGATCGTTCGGTCGGGTGTCGTTGACCATGCAATAAAGGCCGGCCTTCGGCAGCCGGGTAATCACGTCAACCCGCTCGCCAGCAAACAGCACCGCCTGGTCGACCTTCCGCACCTGCGACCGAGTCAGCCCGTCTAGCGCGATCTGCCACATTGGCAGTGGCTGGCCGATACAATAGCGCTCGCGCCAGGCGATCTGTTGTTCCGCTTTGACGGTGCGCAGCGGAGGCGCGGTGGGATCGAGCCGATAAATCCGGAGGCGCATCGGCTCGCCCGAGCCGGCGTTGACCAGCCGCCAACGCTCGAACGCGCCGGCCTTGGCCGCGCCGAGCGCTGGCTGCACCTTGCCGTTGATCCCGGTAAACCGCCCGGTCCGCCGCCAGCCCCAGTCATTGTCGAAACTTTCGACCCGGCCGATCTTGCCGGGGGAGCAAGTGAAGGGGCGCAGCGGCTCGTTATTCTTATCCCGCTCGCCCTCGATCACGCCCTTTTCGTTCAGGCAGCCATATTTGAGCTGCTGGAAGATCATCACCCGCTCGGGAAAGGATCGTCCGCGCAAATCCTTGAGCAGGATGTCGATATCACCCGGTGAGGTCATCGTCGGCCGCCGGTCGCCGGTGACGATCAACGCGCCCGCCATGCCGCTGCCTACCTGGACGAAGCCGGCGCCATGGCTGTGCGGGTGGTACCAGAAGGTGCCGGCTGGGTGCTCGGCGGGTATGTCGTAGGCATATTGAAAGCTGTTGCCGGGTGCGATCGACACCAGCACATTGTCGCTGTTGCCCGACGGCGAGACCCACAGCCCATGGGTATGGAGATTGGTGTCATTGAAGCAGAGATGTTTGGCGCGCTGGCCGTCGCTGCACGCCTCGAGCTTGTTGTCGAGCAGGACATTGAGCCGCTGGCCGGGCGCAACACGAATTACTGGCGCGACGAAATCACCCGCCTTCGCGCCTGAACCAAGAAAAGACCGTAACTCGACCCTGTCGTCGGCTAGCGTCCACGGATTGTACAGAACGCCCTCGGCGCGGGCGATGTCGAAGCGATAGTCAATTGGCGGCGGCGGCGCGCCGGCAAGCATGGCAGCAATCAGGATGTCCATTGGCGCCCCCCAGCCCCTGGTTTAACGCGTACAACGATCGACGGTTTGCGCGCATTCCGGTTGCGTGACAAGCAGCCTCTCCACAACCGCCACGACAGCCGCTAGAGCCATTCCCCATGACGTTACGCACCGGCGGCCAGATCCTCGTCGACCAGCTCAGATTGCAGGGCTGCGACCGCATTTTCACCGTGCCCGGCGAGAGCTTTCTCGCCGTGCTCGACGCGCTTCACGACGCGCCGGAGATCGACGCCGTGGTTTGCCGACAAGAAGGCGGGGTGGCTTATATGGCCGACGCCGACGGCAAGATGACCGGGCGCCCCGGTGTCGCTTTCGTCACCCGCGGGCCGGGCGCGACCAATGCGTCCGCGGGCGTCCATGTGGCGTTCCAGGATTCCACCCCGATGATATTGTTCGTCGGCGATCTCGACCGCGCCGACAAGGACCGCGAGGGCTTTCAGGAGATTGATTTCCCGGCCTTTTTCGGCCCCATCGCCAAATGGGCGGCACGGATCGACGATGCCCGGCGGATCCCCGAATATGTCGCGCGCGCGTATCGCATCGCCACTGCCGGACGCCCCGGCCCGGTGGTGCTGGCGATCCCCGAGGATATGCTGCGCGATGAAGTCGACGCGCTCGACCGGCCGCGCGTTCCACCGGTTTCCGAAACCCCCGACCCAGGTGCGATCGGCGCGCTGTTCGACCTGCTCAAGGACGCGACCAACCCGGTGGCGATCGTCGGCGGCGCCGACTGGAGCCCGTGCGCGGGCCATCACTGGGCCAATTTCGCGGTCCGCCACGGAATCCCCACCGCCGCCGCCTTCCGCCGCCAGGATGCGGTCGCCAATGACTGCGGCGTCTACGCTGGCCAATTGGGGTACGGCCCCAACCCCAAGCTGCAACAGCGCATCCGCGACTCCGACTTGCTGATCGTGGTCGGCGGGCGCCTCGGCGAATCGACTACCGACGGCTACAAATTGGTCACCCCCGACCATCCCGGGCAGCTGTTGGTCCACATCCACCCCGACCCCAACGAGCTTGGCCGGGTCTATCACGCCGACCTTCCGATCTGCGCCGACATGAGCGAATTTTGCGAAATGACCGACGATTGGAGCGACCCCGATCTGGTGCGCTTCTCGGCCGGCGAGGAGGCCCACCGCGAGTGGCTCGACTGGTCCGACCCCCAGCCGCGCGACAGCGTTCGCATGGACCTTGGCCCGTGCGTCAAGGCGATGCGCGATGCGCTCCCCGCCAACACCATCATCTGCAACGGCGCGGGCAATTTCTCGGGCTGGTGGCATCGTTACTGGCATTATGGCGCCCAGCCGACCCAGCTTGCGCCGACCAGCGGCACGATGGGCTATGGCTTGCCTGCTGCAGTCGCCGCCAGCCTGCGCTTCAAGGATCGCCCCGTGGTGTGCGTCGCGGGCGACGGCGATTTCCTGATGAACGGGCAGGAATTGGCGACCGCCGCGCAATATGGCACCGACCTGCTTGTGATCCTGGTCGACAATGAAGCCTACGGCACGATCCGCATGCACCAGGAACGCGACTATCCGGCGCGGGTCAGCGCCACCACCCTCGCCAACCCCGATTTCGTCAAACTGGCCGAGGCTTATGGCGGCTGGGGCGTGCGGGTCGAGACAACCGCCGACTTCGCCCCCGCGCTGACCGACGCGATGGCCCGCAAGGGCATCCGCCTGATCCACTGCATCACCGACGTCGAAGTAATCAGCAATGCCACGACAATCGCGAAATTGCGGGCGCAATAGGCTATAAAAATTCGCTTTGGCGCTAAATCGGCAGTTCAGGAAGCGTCGCGGTTGTCCTGGTGACGTCATGCTTTTTAGAGAATTGCCAGTCGCGCACGATCTCCGCTTCGTGATCGGTGAACAGCAGCAGAATACTGCGGTTGATGTCGACGTCTCCAGCGGACTTTCGTAAGCCAGTAGGCATGAAATGTCTCCGAATCAGAGGATGACTAATCCCAAGCACCTTAGCCTAAGTTACTTATTTTATTTGATAAATCCCGCCCGTATCGGATCAACTGGCTTGAACTTGCGCTAAATCAGCCCGGCCAGCGGGCTGCTCGGATCGGCATAGAGCCGCTTCTGCATCCGCCCGGCCAGATAGGCCTCGCGGCCGGCCTCGACCGCCAGCTTCATCGCCCGCGCCATCCGCACCGGGTCCTTGGCCTCTGCGATCGCGGTGTTCATCAGCACCCCGTCGCAGCCCAATTCCATCGCTACCGCCGCGTCGCTCGCCGTGCCGACCCCGGCATCGACCAGCACTGGCACCTTGGCGCCCTCGACGATCAAGCGGATGGTGACCCGGTTCTGAAGGCCGAGCCCCGATCCGATCGGCGCGCCCAAGGGCATGATCGCCACCGCGCCCGCTTCCTCCAGCTGCTGCGCCGCGATAGGGTCGTCGGCGCAATAGACCATCGGCAGGAAGCCTTCCTTGGCCAGCACCTCGGTCGCGCGCAATGTCTCGCGCATGTTGGGATAGAGCGTCCGCGCCTCGCCCAGCACCTCGAGCTTGACCAGATCCCATCCGCCCGCCTCACGCGCCAGCCGAAGCGTGCGGATCGCTTCCTCGCCGGTGAAACAGCCCGCGGTGTTGGGCAGATAAGTGAACTTCTTTGGGTCGATAAAGTCCATCAGCACCGGCTGGCTTGGGTCGGAAATATTGACCCGCCGCACCGCCACCGTGACAATTTCCGCCCCCGACGCTTCGACCGCCGCGGCATTCTGCGCGAAATCCTTATATTTGCCGGTCCCGACGATCAGCCGCGAGGTGAAGGTCCGGCCCGCGACTTCCCACGTATCTGTCACTCAACCACCCCCGACAAAATGCACGATCTCATACGCGTCGCCATCCACCACCGCGACTGCGGCCAACGTTGATCTCGGCACGATCTCCAGATTGCGCTCGACAGCGACCCGCGCCGGGTCGAGCCCGATCTCGGCGACCAAAGCGGCGATGGTCGATCCCGCGGTCACGCGGCGCGCTTCGCCATTGATTCGGACTTGGAGGGTGTCGGGCTGGGTCATATCGTCTAGGGCGCAGATAGGTAGCGGGGCGCGCGAAGGCAAATGACCAGGACCATCTTCGTGCTTAACGGCCCAAACCTCAACCTGCTCGGCCGCCGCGAGCCCGCCATCTACGGCACCCAAAGCCTCGATGACATTGCCGCCATGATGACCGACCATGCCGCCACCCTTGGCCTGTCCCTCGATATCCGCCAGTCGAATCACGAGGGCCATTTGATCGACTGGTTGCACGAAGCGGAAGGCGTCGGCGCCGCGGCAGTGATCCTCAATGCCGGCGGCTACAGCCACACCTCGGTCGCGCTGCACGATGCGGTCAGGGCGATTTCGACGCCGGTGATCGCCGTCCACATCAGCAACCCGGCCACCCGCGAGCCGTTCCGCCAGGTCGATCTGGTCGCCCTCGCGGCGGCTCATATTATCAAGGGCCACGGCACCTCCGGCTATATTCTCGCACTGGACGCGGCGGCGCGGCTCTGACAGGGAACGCCCTTCGTATTTTGTACAGGAACGACACATGGCCGACAGCAAGGACGGGCATAAGATGCGGGTCGATAGCGCCTTGCTGCGCGAACTCGCCGAAATGCTTTCCGCCAATGATCTGACCGAGATCGAGGTCGAGGACGGGGATCGCAAGATCAAGGTGCGCCGCGAAGGTGCGCCGATGATGGCTTATGCTCCTGCAGTGCAAGCTGCCGCTGCTTCCGCCGCCCCTGCCGTCGATGCCGCTCCCGCCGTCCCGGTCGATGCGCTCAAGTCGCCGATGGTCGGCACTGTCTTCCTTTCGCCAGAGCCCGGCGCCGGGCCGTTCGTGTCCGTCGGCCAGTCGGTCAAGGAAGGCGAGACTTTGATGATCATCGAGGCGATGAAGGTGATGAACCCGATCCTCGCGCCCAAGGCCGGGACTGTGCAACAGGTGCTTGTCAGCGACGCCCAGCCGGTCGAGTTCGACCAGCCACTGATTGTCATCGGCTAATATGGTCATGCCCTAATGCCGATCAAGAAACTGCTGATTGCCAATCGCGGCGAAATCGCGTTGCGCATCCACCGCGCCTGCCACGAAATGGGCATCCTCACCGTCGCGGTCCATTCGACCGCCGACAGCGATGCAATGCATGTCCGCCTGGCCGATGAATCGGTTTGCATCGGGCCGCCAGCGGCCGCCGATAGCTACCTCAACATCGCCAATATCATTTCGGCGGCCGAGATCAGCCACGCCGACGCGATCCACCCCGGCTACGGCTTCCTGTCCGAGAACGCCCAGTTTGCCGAGATCGTCGAGAGCCATGGCATATGCTGGGTCGGTCCCAAACCCGAGCATATCCGGATCATGGGCGACAAGGTCGAGGCCAAGCGCACCGCCGCCAAGCTCGGCCTGCCGTTGGTCCCCGGATCGCCCGGCCCGCTCGAGACGATCGCCGAGGCGCGCGCGGTCGCTGATGAAGTCGGTTACCCGGTGATCATCAAGGCTGCCTCGGGCGGCGGCGGCCGGGGCATGAAGGTGGTCGAGGACGAGGCGCACCTCGAAAGCGCGATGATGCAGGCCGCGTCGGAAGCCAAAGCGGCGTTCGGCGACGACACCGTCTACATGGAAAAATATCTCGGCGACCCGCGCCACATCGAATTCCAGGTGTTCGGCGACGGCGAAGGTAACGCCATCCACATCGGCGAGCGCGACTGCTCGATCCAACGCCGCCACCAGAAAGTGATCGAGGAAGCCCCCTCCCCGGTGATCTCGGCCGAGCAGCGCGAACGGATGGGCGGGATCGTCGCCAGGGCGATGGCCGACATGCACTATCGCGGTGCCGGGACGATCGAATTCCTCTACGAGAATGACGAATTCTACTTCATCGAGATGAACACCCGGCTGCAGGTCGAGCATCCGGTCACCGAATTGATCAGCGACATCGATCTGGTGCGCGAGCAGATCCGCGTCGCGCAAGGCGACGGCCTGTCGGTGACGCAGGACCAGGTCATCCTCCACGGCCACGCCATCGAATGCCGCATCAATGCCGAGGATCCCGAGACCTTCGCCCCCTCGCCCGGGCTGGTGAAGAATTACGTCGCCCCCGGGGGCATGCACGTCCGGGTCGATAGCGGCCTCTACGCCGGCTATCGCGTCCCGCCTTATTACGACAGCATGATCGGCAAGCTGATCGTCTATGGCGTTACCCGAGAGGATTGCATCATGCGCCTGAAGCGCGCGCTCGAGGAATTCGTGGTCGAGGGGATGAAGACCACCGTCCCGCTGCAGCAGAAGATCATCCGCACTGAGGCGTTCCAGCGCGGCGATTATACCATCAAATGGCTCGAACAATGGCTCGAAGAGCAGAAGGGGTGAAGGCGACCATCTGGCACAATCCGGCCTGCGGCACCTCGCGCAAGACGCTCGAAATCCTTGAGGCTGCGGGTACCGACGTCACCGTCGTCGAATACCTCAAGACTCCGTACGAGCGCGCAAAACTCGAACAATTGCTGCGCGACGCCGGCCTGTCGCCGGCCGAAGCGCTGCGCCTTCGCGGCACCGACGCCGAGGAGCGCGGCCTTCCCCAAGCCGACGACGCCACCATCCTTGCCGCCATGGTCAGCAACCCCGCCTATGTGAACCGCCCTTTGGTCGAAACCGACAAAGGCGTCCGCCTGTGCCGCCCGCAGGAAGTGGTGCGCGAGATTCTCTAGGCGTTGACGATCGGTCAACCAATAACCGGCTAAAACACTCCCGGTTTATGGGGGAGTTGGTCATGTCCGCAGCTGGTTATGGAGCGCTTGGCGCAATCGTCCTCGTCGTCGCGGTCGGCGCTGCCGGCGCGATCGACACCACCTCCAATTACAAGCCGACCGACGCGACCGTATACCGGATCGACCGGACCTGTTCGTTCACTCGTGTTTATGAGGGCGGCACCGAAAAGAAGCGCCCCGAGCAGGTCAAGCAGGATTGCAGCGCAACCGACGAGTTCAAGAAAATCGCGGGAGAGGCAAAGCGATCGATCGACGTCGACGGCAAGGCGGTGGTCAGGGTCAGTTACGCCGCCCCGCAGGACGGCAGTTCGCGGACCAGCGAGGTCAAGTTCGACGGCCATGACGAGGAATTCTACAAGCTTCGCGCCGGCGATACGCTCAAAATCCTCGTCGCCAACAAAAATCCCGACAAGATTCGCCTCGACTGATCGGGCGTTTCCGCCCCGCGCGCGCCGTGATAGCGTCTGAACGATGAGCGGCCTCGACCCCCGGATCCTGCTTCGCGGCTATGCCGCCGGCATCTTCCCAATGGCCGACAGCCGCGATGCCGAGGAAATTTTCTGGGTCGAGCCGCGCCAGCGGGCCATCCTTCCGCTGCGCCAGTTCCGCTTTTCGCGCTCGCTCGCCAGGCAAGTGAAGAGCGATACCTTCACCGTCACTTGTGACACCGCCTTCGCCGAGGTGGTCCGCGCCTGCGCCGACCGGCCCGAGACCTGGATCAACGCCGAGATCGAACGCGCGACGATCGGCCTCAACGCCGCCGGCCAGGCCCATTCGATCGAATGCTGGCAAGGCGAAGGCGAGGCGCGCGAATTGGTCGGCGGATTATATGGCGTGCGCCTTGGTCGCGCTTTCTTCGGCGAATCGATGTTCAGCCGCCGCACGGACGCATCGAAGGTTGCGCTGGCGTGGCTGGTGGCGCGCCTCCGGCTCGGCCATTTCCTGCTGCTCGACTGCCAGTTCATGACCGATCACCTCGCCTCGCTCGGCGCGGTGACGGTCAAACGCGATCTTTACGTCGCGTTGCTCTCGACCGCGCTCGGCTCGGGTGGGGCAGCGGCGGGCGATTCTTCGGGTACGTCGTTCGAACTGTTCGGCGAGGCGGCGGCAGGCGGCCTTCCGCCGCCCGAGTTCGGCGCGCTCGACCGGTTGCTCGAACCGGACGCCGAGGGCGCCGCTTCAGCCGCGCCCGGCCAGCTCATCGCGCAGCTTTTGACCCACACATCATAAACCGGATGCTCGACCACGTTGAGCGACGGGCTTTCCTTGTACAGCCAGCCCGAAAACACCCGCTCCCAGTTACGATCGAAGCGCTGAACGTCGAGCTGGACGAAGGCGCCGGTCAGCCGCTCGGTTTCCCACGGCGCGGTCGAATCGCAAGCGCGAAGCCGGATCAGCGCATCCTTTGCGCGGATCGCCTGGCCCGGCCTGAGCGTGAAATCGCGAACGATGCCGTTGCGCTTGTTGAGCAGGGCAATCACCGCCACCCGGTCGCCCATCGGTGTCACGCCCGCGGTGTTGACCGACGGCGGCAGGGTTTCGGCAGTGACCTTGTTCTCCGCAACCGTGTCTTCAGGATTCGAGTCGCAGGCGGCGACGGCCAGGCCGAGCGCGACGAAACCAAGGATCCGTCCGCGCTTCACGCCTGGTCGGGCGTCCACGCGCTATAGTCGCCAGTCGACGCGGCGCGCTTGCCGCCGGCGCGGATCGACCCCGCAGGTCGCCACGCCTGGTCGCTGCCAGTCAAATTGGCTTCGGGCGGCTGCTCGAAGGCGCGGCGCGGCGGCAGCGCCTTGTCGGGCACGCCGTCGATCGTCCCGCGCAGCCAGGCGTTCCAGCCCGGTGGCACGCGGCTGCTGTCATTAGCACCCGAATAGATCACCCAGCGGCGCGCCGGATCCTTGGCGTGGCGGAAATAGATATTGCCCGCCTCGTCGCGACCGGCTTCCTCGCCATTGCGGCGCGAAAAGAGCGACGTGCTCCACGACGCACCGTTCCACCAGGTGAAGGCGTTTGCGAAAAGTCCCATGCGGGGCCGTTAGCGCCGTTCGCGTTTGCGACGCAAGCCGCTAGCGCGGCCAGTTGACCTGGTCGCCGGCTTTCAGCCCGAGTTCGGCCGAGCGCCCGCCGGCCAGTTCGAGCACCGCCTCGATCGGCCCGCCCGACGGGATCTGGTCGAGCGAATAGGGCACCGCGCTATCCTCGATCCGCAAAATCTTGCCGCCCGGAGAGATGAACACCAGATCTAGCGGGATCAGGGTATTCTTCATCCAGAAGGCGACCGGCTGGGGCGGATCATAGGGAAAGATCATGCCGCGGTCCGGGGCCAGCGAGTTGCGGTTCATCATCCCGGTCTGCTGCTGCTCGACGCTGCGCGCGACCTCGACGGTGAATTTGTGGGTCTTGGCCCCCGAGACGATCGTCAGCAAAGTCTGGTCAAGCCCTGCGGCCGATCGTTCGAGAGCCACGGGGGCGGCCGCCGGCTGGCATGCCGCGGGGACCGCGACCAGCGCGGCGAACATTAATTTCAGGATCAGGCGTGGCGAAGCTCGACCGCGGTCAGGCCCTTGCGCCCCTCCGCGATCCGCGCCTCGATCACGTCTTCCGGCTGCAAATCGACCAGCCCCGCCAGTCGCACCGTTTCCATATGGACGAAGATGTCGGCATCTGGCTCGCCCACCCGATTGAGGAAGCCATAACCCTTGACGCGATTGAACCATTTCACCTCCACCGACTCGAACGTGCCCGCGGCGTCGGTCAATGCCTGACGATCCGCGCGGTCGGCGGCGGGGATGGCCGGTCTGGCCGGGCTGGGCAAGGCCTCACTAAGGTCGATCGAGATAATTCGCCGCGCCTGGAAGCCACGATCCTGCTGTTCGACGATACATTCGATCAGCGCGCCTTCGGGCAGGCTGCGGCGACCGTGATCGCGAAGCACCGAGAAATGGACCAATATGTCGCCTTCGCAGGCGTCGCTGACCAGGAAACCGAAGCCGCGGGTTGCGTCGAACCATTTGACCCGGCCAGCCACCCGTAGGCCATCGCCATCGTCATGAGAATCATCGTCCTCGCCGCCGTTCGACACATCGGGGCCCTCGTCGTCGCCACCATCGCCGAGAATGGCGTGCGCGACGAAGGGTTCGGCATTGGCCGACGAACTGGCGACAGGCGCCGTACTCTCTCCTGTCTGACGCACAGCGTTTCATAACATGCTGGCGGTCACGGTTAAACAGCTTTGGCTCAAACAGGGAAAAACGCGGAGTGACAGCTAGTTACGGCTGCGAATCGAAATCCGGTGGCAGCGACAGGATGCGTTTGGCGAGTTCGAACGGGTGTCCGGCGCGGATCATCGCGGCCAGTGCCTTGTCCGATTCTCTGCGATCCGCGGGTCCGCTGGCGAACGGACCGATCCGCTTGCGCCGTGCATAACGAAGCGCTGCCTCGTCCCCGGATTCGCGGGCCAGGTCGCGCGCTGCTTGCCCGTCATCTTCCTCGATGCCCGCCGCCCGCAGTGCCATTACAACCCGCCGCTCGCCAAAACCGCGATCGCCGAGCGACCGGGCCTTGGACAAGGCATAGGCCTGGTCGTCGATGAACCCCGCTTCGGCCGCCCAGTCGACGATTGCCGCAATCGGCGGCTCACCGTCATCGCCCCAGCCGCGCTCACGCAGCTTGCGCCGGAGGTAGTCGGCCAGCTTGCCGCGACTCGTGGCGAAGCGCGCGACATAGGCCAGCCCGAGCTGTTTCAGGGCCGCTTCATCGAGCGGCGGACGGGGTCGACGAGGCTGGCGGGCGTGCATGTCGCCATGTTTGTGCCACAGTCGATGACCATCACGCAAAGCCTAGGAGAAGTGTCGTCGTCGCGCCTGTCGCGGCTGGCGATACGATCAGAGCATCGAAACACAGGGGCGTGAGTGACCGCGATACCAAGACGATGATCAGTCTTACTCCTCCCGGCGCAACGCCCACTTCCGACGGTCTCAAGCGGCGCTTTGCCGATTTTGAGACGCTTGGCGACGCATTGGATTATGCAGCAAGCGGCGTTCGGGGCATGAATTTCCATGACGCCCGCGGCACGCTGACCCGCGCTTATCCGTTTGCCGATCTGAAGGCCGATGCGCTCGCCCATGCACATCGTTTCGTCGCGCTCGGCCTTGATCCAGGCGACCGGGTGGCGTTAATCGCCGAGACCGGGGCCGAATTCGCCGCCTGTTTCTTCGGCGCGGTCTATGCCGGGCTGTGGCCGGTTCCGCTGCCGCTTCCGACCAGCTTCGGCGGACGCGAGGCCTATGTCAGCCAGTTGCTGGTGATGCTCGAAAGCAGCGATCCCCAACTCTTCCTCTACCCGCCGGAACTGGCTGATTTTTCGATCGAGGCCGCGACCCAGCGCAAGGTGGTCGCGCGCGACTGGGACAGCCTGGCCGAGATCGCACCGTCGGATGCGCCGCTCCCCGTCAATGACGGCGAAGCAATCGCTTATCTCCAGTATAGCTCGGGCTCGACCCGCTTCCCGCACGGCGTCGCGGTCACCCACCGCGCGTTGCTCGACAATCTCCACGCCCACGGCAAGGGGATCGAGCTTCAGGACAGCGACCGCTGCATCAGCTGGCTGCCGTGGTATCACGACATGGGCCTCGTCGGTTGCATGCTGTCGCCGCTCGCCAACCAGGTCAGCGTCGATTATTTGAAGACCGAAGATTTCGCGCGCCGCCCGCTGGCGTGGCTCGACCTGATCAGCCGCAACCCCGGCACCACACTTAGCTACTCGCCGACCTTCGGCTACGATATCTGCTCGCGCCGCATGTCGTCGCAGACCCGCGCCGCCGACCGTTTCGACCTTGCTCGCTGGCGGATCGCCGGCAATGGCGCCGACATGATCCGGCCCGACGTGATGCAGGCGTTCGTCGACAGTTTCGCCGACGCCGGCTTCAAGGCTGCCGCTTTCTGCCCCAGCTACGGCCTTGCCGAAGCCACGCTGGCGGTATCGATCATGCCCCCGGGCGAAGGCATAAGGCTCGAGCTGGTCGAGGAATCCGAGCTCGCCGGCGTCGGCACCCCGGCCCAGGAACGCCCGCGTCGCTATCGCGCCATCGTCAATTGCGGAAAACCGGTCATCGGCATGGAAGTCGAGATCCGCGACGCTGCCGGCGCGGTGCTGCCCGACAGTTCGATCGGCAAGCTCTACTGCCGCGGCTCGTCGGTGATGCACGGCTATTTCCGCGACGAAGAATCGACCCGCGCGTGCCTCAGCGGCGACGGTTGGCTCGATACCGGTGACATGGGCTACGTCTCGGCCGGCTACATCTTCATTGTCGGTCGCGCCAAGGACATGATCATCATCAACGGCCGCAACCATTGGCCGCAGGACATCGAATGGGCGGTCGAGCAATTGCCCGGCTTCAAGTCGGGCGACATTGCCGCCTTCGCCATCACCGGCCCGCTCGGCGAGGAAACCCCGGCGGTGCTGGTCCATTGCCGGGTCAGCGATCCCGAGGAACGCGGCCGCCTTCGCGACGACATCCGCGAGCGGGTCCGGGCCATCACCGGCATCTCGGCGGTGGTCGAACTGGTCCCCCCGCGCAGCCTGCCCCGTACTAGCTCGGGCAAGCTCAGCCGCACCAAGGCCCGCAACCTCTATCTAAGCGGCGAAATCGTCCCGTTCGACGTCGCGGC
>JBKJNP010000018.1:0-9075 GCA_046593565.1 Sphingomicrobium sp.
CTGGGTCTATATGGCGACCCGCACCTCCGAAGAATATGACCAGTCGCTGATCAGCTCGATCCTGATCCTGCCGGTGGTGGTGACCTCGATCGTGATCGTCGTCCAGGGCAGCCTCGCTCTTGCCTTCGCGCTCGGCGGGATCGCCGGCGCGGTGCGCTTCAAGAACAGCCTCAAAAGCTCGGGCGATGCGCTCTACATCTTGCTCTCGGTCGGCATCGGCCTCGCCTCGGGCATCGGCGCGGTCGAACTGGCGTTCGTCATGAGCCTCGCCTTCAACATCTGCTTCGTGACCTTGTGGATCACCGAATATGGCGAGCGCGAAGGGATGAAGCGCTACATGACCGACTTCGGTCCGCTCAAGGGGCCGGCCAGCAATGCGCCGCCAAGTCCCGTCGGCACAAGCGCGTCGCCAGCGGTTGACCCCGCGCCCGCCCCCGACCCGACCTTGAAGCCGCCGACGGTCTAGAGACAGGTCTTGATCAGCTTGGCCTCGACACTGGCGTCGGTGGCGATGTCGGCGAAGAAGCCGCCGAGAAAAGCGGCCGCCTTCTTCGCGGTGCGCGGGTCCATTCCCGGCACCGACTCGAAGGTCGCCATCAGCGGCGCCTGCTGCGCCCGCATCGATGCGATCGCGGTGCGCGCTTCGGCATTGTAGCGACAGAAGCCTCGATACCGCCGCTGGCGCACGCTGGTGACGTTGATCGAGTCCGGCGCGACCGCATAGGGCGTGTCGACCAGCCCTGAAAAGTCCCAGTCGTACGGCACCGGCACGAGGCCCGTCGGACCGGGACCGATCAGCGGGCTATTGTGGCAGCAATCATCGCCCGGCGGTCCGGCCTGCATCGCCCAGTCGAGATTGGCGATCATATATTCGAACACCCCGACCCGCCCCGCATCGACCGCGCTCAGGCTGGTCACCGGGATGCGCGCGCCCATCCGCGCTTCACGCAGCCCGTTGCGCCGAGCGACATCGTCGATCGGCTCGAGGAAGAAGCCGACGCGGGAGGTGATCGGCCTGCCGTCGGCGGAGACATAGTCCACCTGCGCCAGTCGCGCCCTTATGCTCATCGGCGTCAGCTGGTTGTACAGGCGATACGTGGCATATTCCATCAGCACATATTGCTGGAATCCCTCCGACGCGCGGCAATGCGTCACCAGTTTCAGCCGCCGTTGCCCGGCGAACAACGACCCCGCGGGCGGCGGAGCGGTGAACGTCACGCGCAGCGGCGGGAATTGGCAGACATCGCCCTTGCGCCGAGTGATGCCGCGTTGGGCGAGCTGGACCGGAAGCGCCTCGCTCGACCCGGCGACGGTCACCGTCCCTGGATAGCTGGCCTGCGACTCTTCCGCCGCCTTGGCGATCGTGTCGACCGGCCCGCGAACGGTGATGCGAATGATCTCGTCGGACGCGAACAAAGGCTTGGCCGGCTCGGCGGCCTGGACGGGAGTAGCCACAACAAGTGCCGTCAACGCAAGCACGAACGATCTAATCATTTGACGCTCCTTGCCGCTGCATGGGGGATCAGCCGGTCGCCGAGAATCTCGAGCCACCCCAGCTTGCCACCATAATAACGCGAGATACCGGTATCGATCTGGATCAGTTTCCCCCCGCGCAGGAAGCCGATTCCCTTGATGTCGGGCGTGTGGCCGATCACCATCCTTTTGACCCCGTGGCCGAGCAACGCCCCGTCGAGTTCGGACTCGATCGTCGGCCGCCCGGCGGACGGTTCGCCAGCGCGAGTGACGAGGCCGCGATACCATAAGGGCCCCATCGGGTCGTTGATGATCGCCTCGTCGCTGGCATCCCCGGCAAGCAGCGCAACGCGGGCGCGGCGGTTGATCTCGGGCAACGGCACCAGTGAATATTTGGCGCTGATCCCGCCGTGAACGAACAAGGTGTCGCCAACCTTCGCCGCCGCAGGAAGCGTCGACGCCCAGCGCCCGAGTTCGCCCGTCGGCGACCAGGCCGCGACATACTCCACTTTCCCCAGCGGGTTGGTGGTAATCCACTCGACGCGGATCGCCTTGGGGCTCAATGAGGGATCGCGCTGGTGGTAAAAATCGATAATTGCCTTGGCATTGGCGTCGAATGCTGCCTCGCGCCGCGCCTTGCTCTGGCGATCAGCGAAAGCCGCATATTCGCCCGCCGTGACATAGCGAAAATCGCCGGTCACCTGCATCGCCTCATGATTGCCAAGCAGCACGATGATCCGCCCGCCAGCGGCCTTTGCCTCGCCGTCCAGCTTCTGCAAATGGCGGATGATCTTGAGGCTGTCGGGCCCGCGATCGGTAATGTCGCCGGTCTGCACCAGCAATGTCCGACCGCCGACCCATTTGTTGCCCGCATCGACCAGCCCGGCGTCGCGAGCAATATCGATCCACGCCGAATAATCGCCGTGCAAATCCCCAACCGCGACGATCCGCTGCGGCCCCGACGGCACTTGGGCTTGCGCGGCGAGCGGCGATGCGACCAGCAGTGCAAGCAACAACAATAAGCGCCGGACCATCCACCCCGCTCCCGCGAATGAACCGCGATGGAGGCCCGCGGCGAGCCGCTTTGTCAAGCGTTGGCGCATCGCGGGTTGAACTGGCCCGCATTTCGGCTATATGCGCCTCACGCGGATCGGCTTGCCGGTTCGCACTCGTCCGAGACAGTCGCTGAGGGTTTCTCTCTTAATTTGCGGCCTAGACGGGGAACGGAATCATTCGGGCCCGGCTTTGCGTCGCCGCCCGACGTGCGTTGCCAACCAAGCGGCGCCACCGATCCAGCCCCCCGGACATATTGGGACTGTCGCTCGCGCGGCATTGCCCGCCAGTTGCCGGATGGTCCGGCCGCTGGAATGGTTAGGAGTATGGCATGGATCGTTCCCAAAAGGCCGATCTGGTTACCGAACTGAAGCAGGTCTTTACCGAGACCAGCGTGGTGGTTGTCACCCGCAATCTCGGTCTGACGGTCGCACAATCGACCGATCTCAGGTTGAAGATGCGCGACGCCGGTGCCCAGTTCAAGGTCGCGAAGAACCGCCTTGCCCTGATTGCGCTCGAGGGATCGAAGTATAGCCCGATCGGCGACCTGCTTACAGGTCCGACCGCTCTGGCGACGTCGATCGACCCCGTCGCGGCCGCCAAGGTCGCGGTGGATTTCGCCAAGACCAACGACCGATTTGAAATTGTCGGCGGTGCGATGGGTGATACAATCCTCGACGTGAACGGGATCAAGGCGCTCGCCGCGCTTCCCTCGCTCGATCAACTGCGTGCAACGATCATCGGCCTCGTCCAGGCGCCGGCGACCAAGATTGCCCGCACGGTCAGCGAACCGGGAGCCCAGCTTGCCCGGGTCTTCGGGGCTTATGCGGCCAAGGCTGCTTAGTTCTTCTTTTTTCAACGCAACGCATTGGGCATTTTCAAGCCCGCACACAGGAGCATATCATGGCTGACATCACCAAGCTGGTCGACCAGCTTTCCGAACTGACCGTCCTTCAGGCCGCCGAGCTGGCCAAGGCGCTCGAAGAGAAGTGGGGCGTTTCGGCCGCCGCTGCCGTCGCGGCTCCCGCCGCCGCTGCTGCCGCTGGTCCGGCCGTCGAAGAGCAGACTGAATTCGACGTGATCCTGACTGGCGACGGTGGCAAGAAGATCAACGTCATCAAGGAAGTCCGCGCCATCACCCAGCTGGGTCTGGGCGAAGCCAAGGCGCTCGTTGAAGGCGCGCCGAAGCCGATCAAGGAAGGCGTCAACAAGGCCGAAGCCGACAAGATCAAGGCGCAGATCGAAGCCGCTGGCGGCACGGTCGAGCTTAAGTAACCGAGTAACGCGATTTCGTAGGTGTCTTGAAGCGCCTGCGGATGGGAAGGGCGGCCTCGCAAGGGGTCGCCCTTTTTCCTATCCTACTTCCGATCAACCGGTACCCTACCCCCGGCTCGTTGATCAGCATCACCGGCTGCGACGGGTCGGGTTCGAGCTTCTGGCGCAGCGAGCGCATCAGCACGCGCAAATATTCGATCTGGCTCTCCTGCGCCGCGCCCCAGCCGCTGCGCAGCAGCTGCCGGTGAGTGATGACCCGTCCCGGCGCCTTGGCCAGCTCGGCCAGCACGATCCATTCCTTGGGAGCCAGATGCACCTCGGCCCCGTCGCGACGGACGCTGCGGTCGAGCAGGTCGATGACAATCTCCCCGACCACCACCGTCTGCCACTCGGCCTCCCCCGCGACTTGCCGCCGAAGCGCGGCGCGGACCCGGGCGAGCAATTCTTCGGTGTCGAACGGCTTGGTCACATAATCGTCGGCCCCGAGGTCCAAGGCGGCGACCTTATGCTCGATCGCGGCGCGCGCCGATATGACGATGATCCGCGCCGCACTGTCGCGCCGCAGCACCGCGACCAGCTCTATCCCGTCACGGTCGGGAAGCCCCAGGTCGAGCAGGACCAGGTCGGGCTTGTCGATCGCCGCGGCCGCCAGTGCAGCCCGCGCGTCCGCCGCTTCAACCACCTGATAGCCGACGCGGGTCATTGTATTGCGCAGCAACAGCCGGATTTGCCGGTCGTCTTCGACGATCAATATCTTGGGCGCCCTGCCGGTCATCTTCCGTCCTTCGACCGTCAGTCCCGGTCCGAATAGGCCTTCAATCCGGGCGCGGCAAATAGTAGCCTGCTTCGATGCTCAGCCTCATCGCCTCCGCCGCTTTGGTCACCAGTGCCTATTCCGGCCTCGACCTGAAGCGCTGCAAGCTGCTCGAACGCGGAACGGAGGGCGAGTGGGCAGTGTGGCGCTGCCCGGGGTATGGCGGCGTCCCGCTGATCGTCGAGAGTGGCGACGGGCGCCATGACATCGACGCCGGCGTGCCCGACAGGCAAGATCATTGGTCGTCGCCGTTCGACGATATACCAGCACGGGTCGAATGGCGGCTCGATCGCGGAAAGCCGTTCGCGATCATCTACCGCCTGACCGTCGCTACGCCCGAGCGCCCGCGGACGTCGCGGCTGCTGGTCGAAACCATCGGCCGGACGGGCCGCCCCGGCTGCCGCGTCGCCGACATTGCCGGCAGCGCCCCCGACGCCAACGCCTCCGCCCGCCGCGCCGCCGACCGGATCCTCGCCCGAACCGCGCGCTGCCTGCCCAAACCCTGAAGCTCGCTTGCATCGCGCCGTCGCGGGCGCGAAAGAGGGGTCGCCATGGACTTCACCAGACCCCTCATCCGCCTGCCCATTCGCTTCGACGCGGCGGCGCTATCGCGCGAGGTCGCGGCCTTGCCACCGTCGGCCTGGATCCCGCATCCGCAAGGCTTTGCCGGCAATGACGCAGTGCCGCTGGTGACCGTCGGCGGCGGGCTCAACGACGCGTTCGACGGCCCGATGGATGCGACATCCCACCTTCTGGGCAGCCCCTACATCCTTGCGTTGATGCACGAACTCGGTGGCACCTGGGGGCGAAGCCGGCTGATGGGGCTGGCCCCCGGCGCGCGCGTACCGCGCCATGTCGACATCCATTATTACTGGCGCACGCACATCCGGATCCACATTCCGATCGTCACCAACCCGCAAGTCACGTTCACCTGCGGCAGCGAAACCGTCCATATGGCCCCCGGCGAGGCATGGATCTTCGACAGCTTCCAGCTCCATGAAGTGACCAATGCAGGCGCCGACAAACGCGTCCATCTGGTGCTCGACACGGTCGGCGGCGACCGCCTGTGGGAATTTATCCAGGCGGCCAATGCCGGTGCGGCTCTCCCCGACGCGCCGTGGCTGCCGACACCCGGCCAGCCGACCGGTCTGGCGTTCGAGCGGGTCAACCAGCCGCGCATCATGACTCCATGGGAAATTCGTTGCCACGTCGATTTCCTGACCGACCATATCGTTCCCGGCCCGCAGCTTGCGCCGGTGCTGGCGCGGGTCGACCGCTTCATGGCGGCGTGGCAAGCGACGTGGAGCCGGTTCGGCGACAGCGACGAGGGCCGCTCTACTTACCGCCCGCTGATCGCGGCAATCCGACTTGAGCTCGCAGCGCTGGGCTGCGACCAATTGCTGCTCGTCAATGAGGCCCCGCTCAACCAGGCGCTCGATGCCTTCGTGTTCAGCCGCGCTCTCTCGGCGCCCGGAAGTCCGTCAGCGGCGTCGGCCCCCACGGCCGAACCATTGGTTTCATGAGTTCCACCAGTTTCCGCCAGCGACTGGCGCGACCGATCTTCATCGTCAGTTCGCCGCGATCCGGGTCGACCCTGCTGTTCGAAACGCTGGCCCGCGCGCCGGGCCTGTTCACGATCGGCGGCGAAAGCCATCGCACGATCGAAGGAGTGCCGGCATTTTCGGTCCCCGCACGCGGCTGGACCTCCAATCGGCTCGAGGCGATCGATGCTCGTCCGGAGCCGGTCGAACAACTCGCCGAGGCATTTTACACCGCGCTTCGCGATCGCGCCGGCCAGCCCCCGCCGGGGGCAGCGCGGCTGCTCGAAAAGACGCCCAAGAATGCCCTCCGCGTGCCGTTCTTCGACGCCGCCTGGCCCGATTCTACCTTCGTCTTCCTCTATCGCGACGCGCGGCAAACCATCGCCAGCATGATCGAGGCGTGGCAGTCGGGACATTTCCGTACCTACCCGCGCCTGCCCGGCTGGAGCGGCCCGCAATGGTCGATGTTGCTGGTCCCCGGCTGGCGATCGCTCGACGGCCTGCCGCTGGTCGAGGTGATTGCTCGCCAATGGGCGATAACGATGGACATCCTGCTCGACGATCTCGCCGCGCTCCCTGCAAACCGGGTCGTGGCGCTCGACTATGACGCCTTCCTCACCGATCCTCCCGCCGAGATCGAGCGACTCGCTCGTCGTCTCGATCTCGACTGGGACGAGCTGCTCGGTGCCGAGCTGCCGCTTTCGGTAACCACCCTGTCCAAACCTGCCGCCGACAAATGGCGCCGTCACGAAGCGGCGATCGAAAGCATCTGGCCGATCGTCGAAGCCATTGACGACCGTGCCCGCACCTTCGCCACGGCCCGCGGCAGCTAGTCGAACATCGTCAGGTCGAGCGTCTCGCTCGGCCCAAACCATATGATGTTCGCACTGTGGTCTCGAAGATCATCACCGGTCGAGGCATGGGCAAAGATCGTCAATCCGCCGCGATTGACGCTGAGCCACACCGCAACCTCGCCAAACCGTTCGACTGGAATCGTCATCTGGCACGACCCGCGCGGGTGCGGCCCGACCGGCGCCAAATGAAAATGCCCGACCCGTATGCCGAACCGGCGCTGAACCTCGGCCGCCAGCGCTGTGGCCTGATCGACCTCGGCAAGATCGTAATAGATATGGGCATGAAAATCGTGGATGTCGGTCATTGCCAGATAATGGGCATGGCGGATGCGGTTTCAAGCCAGTCGCCCCTTGCGCACTCATTCAAACGCGCTATATCCAGTCCATCCATTCATATCGGCTCCGCCGCACGGTGACGTGCGCCCGGGGCTTTTCCTGTCCTTGCCGGGACACGGACCGATGACGCGCAACGGTTCGCACGTATGGCAAGGGGCACCGGGATCCGCGCCAGATTTTGAACCACGGGCGGGCGATCCCTTTCGCTTGCCCTTAAGCGCAGGAAACTTTGAAAATCATGGCGACCAAGGCGATTGCCCCCCGCAAGACCACCAGCAAGCTGGCCACCAACTCCCGGCGTATCCGCAAGATTTTCGGCAACATCCACGAAATCAGCGAGATGCCGAACCTGATTGAGGTTCAGCGGGAAAGCTATGAGCAATTCCTCCGCTCGGACCCGTCGGTCGGCTATATCTCGGGTCTCGAGAAGACGCTGCGCTCGGTCTTTCCGATCCAGGATTTCGCCGGCACCGCGCATCTCGACTTCGACCATTACGTCCTCGAGCATCCCAAATATGACACCGACGAGTGCCGCCAGCGCGGGCTGACCTATGCCGCGCCGATGCGCGTGACGCTGCGCCTCACGACCTTCGAAATCGATCCCGAGACCGAAGCCAAGTCGGTCATCGATATCAAGGAGCAGGACGTGTACATGGGCGACATGCCGCTCATGACCATGAACGGCACCTTCGTCATCAACGGCACCGAGCGTGTCATCGTGTCGCAGATGCACCGTTCGCCGGGCGTGCTGTTCGACCATGACCGCGGCAAGACCCACTCCAGCGGCAAGTTCCTGTTCGCCGCCCGGGTCATTCCGTACCGCGGCAGCTGGCTCGATTTCGAATTCGACGCCAAGGACATCGTCAACGTCCGCATCGACCGCAAGCGCAAGCTGCCGGTGACCGCGCTGCTTCATGCGCTCGGCATGTCCAGCGAGGAAATCCTCAACACCTTCTACAAGACGGTCGGCTACGTCCGCGGCAAGAACGGCTGGCAGATTCCGTACAATTCGGAATCGTGGCGCGGCCAGAAGCCGAACCATGAAGTGATCGACGCCGATTCGGGCGAGGTCATCTTCAAGGCCAATGAGAAGATCAGCCCGCGGCTCGCCACCAAGGCGGCCAAGGACGGCCTCAAGAACGTCATGATCCCGACCGAGGAAATCTACGGCCGCTTCTCCGCGTTCGATTTGGTCAACGGCAAGACCGGCGAGATCTACATCGAAGCCGGCGACGAGGTCAGCGAGGAAAATCTCGCCAAGCTCGAAAAGTCCGGCGTCAAGACGCTCGAATTGCTCGACATCGACTTCATCAATACCGGGCCCTGGATCCGCAACACGCTGAAGGCCGACAAGTCGGAAGACGGCGACAATGCGCTGTCCGACATCTACCGCGTCATGCGCCCAGGCGAGCCGCCGACCCGCGAGACCGCCGATGCTCTGTTCTATGGCTTGTTTTTCGACAGCGAGCGCTATGACCTGTCAGCCGTCGGCCGCGTCAAACTGAACATGCGCCTCGGCCTTGATGCCGAGGACACCGTCACCACGTTGCGCCGCGAAGACATTATCGCGGTCGTCCAGGAACTGGTGAACCTGAAGGACGGCAAGGGCGATATCGACGATATCGACAATCTTGCCAACCGCCGCGTGCGCTCGGTCGGCGAATTGCTCGAAAATCAGTATCGCGTCGGGCTGCTGCGCATGGAGCGCGCGGTCAAGGAGCGGATGAGC
>JBKJNP010000051.1:0-2763 GCA_046593565.1 Sphingomicrobium sp.
CATCGGCTTCATCCGCGACATCAGCGCACAACGCGCCGAGGCGGAGCGCCAGCAACGAATCCTGCAGGAATCCGAGCATCGGGTGAAGAATATGCTGACCGTGGTCCAGGCGATCGCACTCCAGACCGCAGCCAACTCGCCCGACATGGAAAGCTTCACCACAAGCTTTTCGGGCCGGCTGGAGTCGCTCGCCCAGGCACACCAGCTACTGGTCGGCCAGGTATGGCACGATGTCGCCGTTTCGGCGCTGACCGAGCGCGTGCTCGGGGCCGAGGTCGCGGCCGGTCGGGCGCGCTATGGCGGCCCTGAAATCTTGCTCAAGCCGGGCCAGGTGCTCGGCCTTTCGATGATCCTCCACGAACTTTACACCAACGCGGTCAAATATGGCGCCTTGTGCACCGACGACGGGCAAATCGATCTCGACTGGACCTGCGACGATTCGAAGATCGAGCTGGTGTGGGCGGAGACCGGTTACCCCTGCGCCGGTGACAAGCCGGGCAGTGGGTTTGGCCAGCGAATGATCGCGATGAGCGTCAAATCCGACCTTGCGGGGACGATCGAACGCGACTGGCGCCCCGACGGCCTGACCGCGATCCTGCGCTTTCCGGTCGACTCTTAAAAATCGGGCAGCGACTGGTTGGCGACGCCCCATCCCGCCAGCAGTTTCGACTCCGCGCGCTCGATCAACTGGTCGGCATCGCGGATGGTGAAGGCCGCGGCGGAATCAATCGCATCCATTTCGGACCAATCGACCGGCGCGGCGACCGGGGCATTGTCGCGGGCTCGGGCCGAGTAAGGCATGACCGCGGTCGCGCCGCGCTGGTTGCGCAGCCAGTCGAGAAAGATGCGGGCCTTGCGCTGGTTCTTGCGGATGTTGGCGGTGAACGTCTCGGGCTCTGCCTCGGCGATGGCGCGGGCGAAGCGATCGGCGAAGCTCTTGACCTTGGGCCAGGTGGCGGTGGCGTCGAGCGGAGCGACGACGTGAATGCCCTTGCCGCCCGACAGCAAGGGGAAAGTCTCCAGCCCCAGATCAGCCAGCGTTTCGCGTAGCCGCTCGGCCGCCGCCTTCACCCTGGCGAAGTCGAGACCGACATCGGGATCGAGGTCGAACACCAACCGGTCGGGCTTTTCGAGCGGCTTGATGCGGCTTCCCCAGCCGTGAAATTCGATGGTGCCGAACTGGACGCACGACAGCACCCCGCGCGGATCGTCGAACCACAAATAATCCTCCGATCCGCCATCCTTTTCCTTGATCGGCACATGCTTGACGAATTTGCCCAGCGCGCCGCTGTCATGCTTCTGGAAAAAGCACGCCTTTCCGCGTCCCTGCGGGCAACGCACCAGGGTCATCGGGCGGCGCGCCGCGTCGCGCAGGAAGATCGCCTCGACCGCGGCATAGTAATCGGCGAGATCGCCCTTGCTCAGCTTGGCCTCGGGGAAGATCAGCCGGTCGGGATTGGTGATCTTGATCCCGAAGCCGTCGGCGGTCGGGACATGAGTCGGCACTTCGCGCACCACCTGGCTTGCCTTCTTGTCCTCGCGAAGGGCGATGAAGCTGGGGTGGCGCAGCGTCCCGGCGCTGGTGAATTCGGTAAAGGCGACTTCGGCGACCAGCTTGGGCGTGATCCAGGTCGATCCGCGAAGCACCGCCTTTGGGACGTCGAGCGGCGGCTCATCGACTGCCAGCGGCTTCATCGTCGCGGCGAGGTCGGCGATCATCTTGGTGTCGAAACCGGTGCCGACCTTGCCGGCGTAAGTCAGCGTCTTGCCGTCCTGCACCGCCAAGTGGAGCGATCGGAAGCCACGGCGCTTGTCGCTCGCCTGCCAGCCGACGATGACGAACTCCTGCCGCGCGATGCATTTGACCTTTAGCCAGTTCTTGCCGCGGGCACTGCGATAGGAAGCGCTCGCTTTCTTGGCGATGATCCCCTCACCGCCTTCCTTGCAGATCGCGTCGAACAGGGCCTCGCCCTTGGCAATTACATGGTCGCCATAGAGGATTGGTGCAGCGACCCCCTTGAGCAAAGCCGCCAGCCGCTCCTTGCGCTCGAGGTTGGGAAGCCCGGTGATGTCCTTGCCCTGGTCGACCAGCAGGTCGAAGGCGTAGAAGGCAAGGTCAGCGCTGCCGTCATCCTTGAGGCGGCGCTGGAGCAGGCCAAAATCGGGCTTGCCATCCTCGCCCAGCGCGACCGCCTCGCCGTCGATCAGGCATCCGGCGGGCAAATCCGCCGCCGCCTTGACCAGCCCGCGAAACTTGTCGCTCCAGTCATGGCCATTGCGCGTGGACGCCGTCGCCGCGCCGCCGCCTGTGGCGAGCAGCAGCCGGTATCCGTCATATTTATATTCGAACAGCCAGTCCGACCCGCTCGGTACCGCGTCGACCAGAGTGGCCAGTTGCGGCGGCTGGAATTTGGGCGGCGGTTTGGACGTGGTTTTCTTCTTGGCCTTACCCGAGCGCCACTCGTCGCTCCCCGAAGCTATTTCGGCCATGGTGCGGTTGGTTGTGACGCTGGTCAGCCCCTCCTCGACCAACGCCTCGCCCGGCCCGGTGAACTTGTCGTCGACCTTCTTGAGCATCCAGTTCTCGCCCTTTTCGCCGGGGCGGCCCTTGAGGCGAAACATCACCCATTCCCCCTTCATCCGCTCGCCTTCGAGGGTGAAATGGAGATGGCCTTCCTGTATCGTCTTGCGCGGATCCTTGTCGGGGTGCGGGATCCACCTGCCGCGGTCCCACAGCATCACCGTCCCGCCGCCATATTCGCC
>JBKJNP010000121.1:0-4858 GCA_046593565.1 Sphingomicrobium sp.
AGAGAGCGAGCCAGAGAAAGAGAAACACGCGCCGCATATGCTTTGAATAAACGATGCTGGATGCGCTGGCAACGCGAGCTCCCGCGATCATGCGGAAGAGGCGGGTTTCGCACCTACAGTGGTCGCTTGGTTCAATCTGAACTCGAACCATTGAAGAATCGCACAGATATTGGCCAAATCAGCCCGTATGAGGCACCAAAAAGCCCCAAAAACCGAAGATTTGCGCGGGTGGCTGGTGTTGACATCGCAGGGGTCGCAAGTTCAATCCTTGCCACGCCCACCATTTTTTCCCCGTTCAAGCGCGACCTAGTCGAGGCGGTAAATCGCCTGTGGGCGGGCGTAGGTGTCGCGGTTCCAGCGGCCGTGCTCGGGCGGGCCGAAACCTGAATTTTTCGAGCCGGTGAACGGACCCGCCGCCGAGAAGGGCGGGCGGGCGCGGTTGATGGTCAGCATTCCGGCCTGGGCCTCGGCGAGGAAGCGAGATTCGGCGGCGGGGTCGGCGGTGTAAAGTGCGCCGAGGAGACCGAAACTGGTGGCATTGTGGAGGGCGATGGCGTGGTCGAGATCGCGCGCGACCTGGACTGCGGCAAGGGGCCCGAACACTTCGTCGGTCAGCAACGGGTGATCGGCCGGCAGGTCGTGGAGCAGGGTCGGCCTGACCCAGCAGCCGTCTGCCGGCTGGTCCGTGGGGGCGCTGGTCCCGGCGAGGGCGAGGAAGCGCTGCTGCGCGGCGTGATCGATCACCGGGCCAATTTGCGTCCCGGGGTCGGCGGGATGGCCGAGGCGGAGTGCCGCGACGTGGGCGGTGAGGCGGTCGGTGAAAGCAGCGGCCACTGGTTCCAGAACGATCACGCGGCGGATGGCGGTGCAGCGCTGGCCGGAGAAGCTGAACATGGCGGTGGCGAGATCGGCGGCGGCGGAATCAAGGTCGGCGGATGGGTCGACGATCGCAGCGTTGCAGCCGCCGAGCTCGGCCTGGACGGGGAGGGCGCGGGTTCCGGCGGCGGCGATAATCGCGCGACCGACCGGGACCGAGCCGGTGAAGGAGAGGAGATCGAGTTCACCATGCTCGATCATCGCGCGGCCGGTAATGGCGCCGCCGGTGAGGAGGGCGACGCTGTCGGCAAGGCCGGCTTGTTCGAGTGAGGCGTAGAGCAACTTGGCGAGGATGGTGCCGGGGAGGGCGGGTTTCCACAGGATGGTGTTGCCGAAGGCGAAGGCGGGGGCGAGTTTGCCGAGCGGAATGGCGAAGGGATTGTTCCACGGGGTGATGATCCCGGCGCGGCCGATCGGGCGGTAGGTCACACTGCGAGCATCATATGGATCGGGGTCTGATAGGGTGGTGATTGCGTGGGCGAGGAGGGCGAGTCCGTAGCTGACTTCGGCATCTGCATCGGCCGTTGGTTTCGCTACCGTATCGATTAGCGCTTGAACGAACTCGCCGCGACGCGATGTTAAATTGTCCAGCAACTCTTCTAGCCGGTCCATTGGGTTGGGGGTCGGGGTGAGGTTCGAAATGGCGGTGTTGATTTCTGACGGCCCCATCGACGGGATTTCGGCGATGATCCTGGTCTGGTCGCAAGGGTCGCGGTGGATCCAGACTTCGGCTTTGGCAGTGATGATATTGGCAGCTCGGGTGCCGAGCCATGCGAGCGACTGGGTCGCGTGGACCGGCGAGTCGCTGGCGACTAGAACTTCGTCGATTTCGACTTCATAGCCACGAGCGTAGGCGTCTAGCGCGGTGGCGTGGATGCAGGCGTGGGCGTGGAGTCCGGCGAGGCGGAGGCGGGTGATCCCGGCGGCTTTGAGCGCATGGTCGAGGCCGCGGGCGTCGAAGGCGCTGAAGAAGCACTTGGTGAAGATTGGTTCGCCGGGCTGTTCGAGGAGCTCGGGCGGCGGGGCGGCGCCGGGGGTGCCGGGGACGACCTCGGGTGCGACGCGGCGGTGGGGCATGGGATCGCTGCCGTCGGTGCGGATGTGAACCACCATTTCACCCGAAGCGCGGGCGTCGGCGAGGGCGTCGGCGATGCTGGCGACAAAAGAGTCACGCGGTGGGAGGAGTCCGGGGCGGGCGAGATAATCCTCCTGCAGGTCGACCAGCAGGAGGGCGGTGCGGCTCACGTTTTGGCGCTCACAGCGGCGCGGCGGCCAGCAGGCGCTCGAGACTGGCCGCGACGGCATCGCCGAACTCGGCGGTGCCGACAATTCGGTGGGCCGGCATGACAAGGTCGGAGGTGGCAATCCCCGAGCGCAAGGTCTCGCGCACCGCGGCACGAAGCATGGCATCGGCTTCTGGCCAGCAGAAGCTCTCGCGAAGCATCATGCCGAGCGAAAAGATCTGGCCGATCGGATTGGCGATATCCTTGCCCGCAATGTCGCGCGCGGCGCCGTGGCCGGTCTGGTAAACCGCATGACCCAAATCGTTGAAATTGCCCGAATAAGAAAGGCCGCGCGAGGCCAGCAGCAGCGATCCGCAATCGGCCAAGACGTCGCCGAACATGTTGGGCGAAACGAGCACGTCGAACTGGCCGGGGTCGGCGATCAATTGATAGACCGCATTGTCGATCTCGAGCTCGCCGAGCGCAATCCCGGCATCACGCGCCATTTCCTCGGCGATGCTGCGCCACAGCGAGGAGATGGACGGGATTCCGCCGGGCTTGAGCACGACATGGACATGGCCGCGGCGGGTGGCGGCGAGATCGAACGCGACGCCCATGATGCGGCGCACATCGGCCTCGTGGTAATCGAAGCGGTGGCGGGCGACGCGGGCGCCGGGCGCGCCGTCTTCCTCCCACACGCCCTGGTAAATGCCGCCCATATTCTCGCGCACCGCGACGATGTCGGTGGCGGCGGCGATTTCGGGGCGGACCGGGCCCGCGGCGCGAAGCTCGGGCAACGGTTCGAGCGGGGTGAACTTGCAATAGAGATTGAACTGGCGTCGAAGCTCGTAAACGAAACGGTCGCCGCCCGGGCCGCAGAACATTGCCCCGCCCCTGGCGAACAGGGTTTCCGAGAAATCGGTGACCTCGCCCGACAGGCTGGTGCCGTGGATCGCCTTGGCGGGAAGGCCGATCAGCCCGCCTTCGTGAAGCTCGAACTTGCGCTCGCTGTGGCCGGCCAGAAGCCCGAGCATGCGCATCGCCACCGGGACAACTTCGACCCCGACGCCTTCGCCCAAAAATACGCCGATGTGATGGACCTGGCCGGGATCGAACGCGGCACAGGGGACGGCGAGCGCCTCCGTCAGGCGCGGGCGCCTGGGCTCGTCGTTGGTCAGGGGCAATTTGTGGACGCTCATCACCGGGCTACGCCTTGGATTTCTTGACCAGATTCTGTCGCGTTGCGCCGTAAAGCTCCGTCAGCTTGTTCGCAATCATGGCGCGCGGAATCTTGCCCATGGCGTTGCGCGGGATGGTGTTGATGCGCACGAGGTGGAAGGTGCGACCCTTGGGCAATTTGGAGCGGATGCGCTCTGCCACTTGATTGAGATCGACCTTTTCGCGGGTGACGACGGCGATGGTCAGGAGGTCGCCCTCGGCCAGCGGCATGACGCAGGCGCACAGGTCATCGACTCCGGGCAGGAAGGCCAGTTTTGCCTCCAGATCGGCGGCATTGACCTTCCACCCGCCGACATTGAATGTGTCGTTGAGGCGCCCCTCGATCGCCAGCAGGCCGTCTTCGAACAGGCGGCCGGCGTCGCCGGGGTAGAAATAGCCACCGTCAAAATGGCCGCTTTCCTTGCCCGGAACGACCCCGTCATAGCCGTGGCTCATCAAGTCGGTGCGGACTCGAACGAGGCCCGGCTCGCCGGGCACAACCGGCTGCCTGGCCTGGTCGACGATCTCGACCGTGACTCCATCGCGGATGAAGCCGACCGCGCCGGCGTGGCGATCGATGAGCGACGAATCGCCGAGCGCGATGCTGCCGGTTTCGGTCGAGCCGTAACTGACCAGCAATTTGTCGCAGGCGACGTCGAGCGCGGTATCGCGCACCGCACCGGGCAGGCGGCCGCCGAGCACGACGATCGTGCGCCCGGCGCGATTGTCCCATTCACCGGGAAACTGGCGGACCCGCTCACCAAGCTGGACCGGCGAGGCGGCGATCAGGGTTGAGGCCCCAAGGGCTGCTTCGTCGCGGGCGCGCGGCTCGGCATCGCCGGGAAGCAGGACGCAGCCGCCAGCCAGCCACACCGCCAGCGGGTAGCGGAAACCGGCGGTGGTGCGGATGTGGAGCAGGGGATAGAGGATGGTGTCGGGGCCGAGGGGCAGGCCGTCCGCGACTTGCGCCACGCGGGCTTCGATCATCGCCATGTCCCACACCAGGAATTTGGGCTTGCCGGTGGTGCCGGAGGTGAGGTTGACGCGCGCAGCGCTGGCCTCGCTGCCCGGCGGAATGGCGGTTGATGCGATGATCGGTTTTGCCGGGTCGCAATCGAACTCGACCCGCTTGAGCGCGGGGGGAATATCGTTCAGCGATCCGCGCGCGCCGATCGCAAGGTCCATCATCCCCGCCTGAACCGCGGCGGCGACCGCGGCGGGCTCGACCACCGAGACATGGACGGCGCCGAGGTGGAGCGTGGCAAGGTGGGCGACCCAATTGGCATAGCTGTGCCCGGTCGAGACCGACCCGGCGCGTAACCCGACCCTGCTGCCCGGACCAACATTCTTGGTGGCGAGCAAGGCGGCGGCGGCGAGGATGTCGGCCACGAAACGACCATATCCGATGTCCTGGCTGCCGACGCGGACCGCGACCCGATCCGCCGGCTGATCATGCAGCGATTGAAGGATCGTCACCCCCGACCGTCTATCGGCGCGGCTTGACGAATTTGAGCGTCATGCGGTCGCTCTCGCCGATTGCG
>JBKJNP010000226.1:0-3059 GCA_046593565.1 Sphingomicrobium sp.
GGGCAAGCAATATGCGGAGCGACCAATGGCGCGCGTGACGGTTGAAGATTGTGTCGACAAGATCCCGAACCGGTTCGACCTGGTGCTGTCGGCGGCGCAGCGCGCGCGGCAGATCAGTGGCGGTGCCGACCTGACGATCGATCGCGACCGCGACAAGAATCCGGTCGTCGCGCTGCGCGAGATCGCCGAGGAAACGGTCAAGCCGAAGCATCTCCAGGAAGCGATCGTTGCCAATTTGCAGAAGGTCCGGGTCGACGAGGAAGACGAAACCGACGAGCTGGCGAGCTTGAGCGAATCGGCCGAGGCGCTGCGCCTGACCGCCGCCGCCCCGCCGCGCCCGACCCCGTCGGGCGGCGACTACGAATAGTCTCACGTTTTATCAGAATTCAAAGGGCGGTCCGTTGGGCCGCCCTTTTTCGTTTCAGGCGGTGCGCGGCCGCTTGAGGCCGACACCGCTACTGCGCTCGATCCACATCAATTCGTGCAAGGAAAGCTCACGGCCATCCTGAGCATGGATGGCGATTCGCTGGATCGGTTCGCCGTCGCGCTGATCGGCGAGCATTATGTCCTGCTGGCCATGGCCCCAATCCTCGCCCCATTGGCGAAGCGCGATCACCACCGGCAGCAGGGCCTCGCCCTTGGAACTCAGGGAATAGACCACCTTGCGCCGGTCGTCGGGATCGGCGCGCCGCTCGAGAATTGCGCCCTCGACCAGCTTGCCGAGGCGATTGGAGAGAATGTTGCGGGCAATACCGAGCCCGGCCTGGAATTGCTCGAAATGCTGGAGGCCGTTCAGCGCCCCGCGAAGGATCAGGAAGGCCCATTTTTCGCCGATCAGCTCGACAGCGGGCGGCAAGGGGCAGCGAAGGGCGGCGGCGCGGAAAGCCTCCATGTCGGGATCGTCCGTCAGCACCTGTCGATTCAACGCGTCACCCTCCAAGGATCTGGATGATTGCACAGCTATCTTGAAAATAACAGTTGCGATATGCAACTTGCTTAGTGTATTAGGTTGCAGCCGAAAACGCAAATTTCCTGGAGCAATGCCATGACCCGGATCGCCACCCTAATCGTTGCCGCCGCCGCTCTCATCGGCACACCGGCGGTCGCCGCGACCTATTCCGCCAAGCCCGCCGTCCAGCCCGAAACCGCGCGGATCATCGCCCGCGACATCAGCTGGAATTGCGGCCCCGCTGCCTGCCTTGGCAGCACCCAGGAAAGCCGCCCGTCGATCCTGTGCGAGGGCCTGGCCAAACGCGCCGGCCGGCTGGACAATTTCGTCGCCGACGGCCGTGTCTTCGGGCAGGCCGAGCTTGCCAAGTGCAATGCCTCGGCAAAGGCAACCTCGTCTGCCTCGACCACATCGGCGAACGCCAATTGATCTCCCCGGCGGCGCCACGAGCGCGGCCGGGGACCGGGCCGGACCGCACCCCTCCTGCGGCCCGGCCCGTTTTCGCACTTGCGAAGTGACCCCGCATCCCCCCACATGGGCGTATGCTGAGGCAATATGAGCTGATCGAGAAGGTTCGGGCCTATGATCCCGATGCCGACGAGGCCCTGCTCAACCGCGCCTACGTCTTTTCGATGAAGGCCCATGGCGCCCAGGTCCGTGCCTCGGGCGATCCTTATTTCAGCCATCCGATCGAAGTTGCCGGCATTCTCACCGATCTGAAACTGGACGACGAGACGATCGTCACTGCGATCCTCCACGACACGATCGAGGACACCGTCGCCACCCACGAACAGATCGAGAAATTGTTCGGCGCCAATGTAGCCCGCCTGGTCGACGGGGTGACCAAGCTCTCCAAGATCGAGGCGCAGTCGGAGAATGAGCGCGCTGCGGAAAACCTTCGCAAATTCCTGCTCGCGCTGAGCGACGACATCCGCGTGCTGTTGGTCAAGCTGGCCGACCGCCTGCACAACATGCGCACGCTGCATCATATCAAATCGGAGGAGAAGCGCCGCCGCATCGCCAAGGAGACGATGGATATCTATGCCCCGCTGGCGGAGCGGATCGGCATGTACGAGATGATGACCGAAATGCAGACGCTGGCGTTCCACGAACTGGAACCCGACGCCTACGCGTCGATCGCCCGGCGTCTGGCCCAGCTCCATGCCAGCGGCGGCGATCTGGTCAGCCGGATCGGGCTCGGGCTGCAACTCCACCTCGCCGACCACGGGCTCGAAGCCGACGTCATGGGCCGCGAGAAGCATCCTTACTCGATCTGGAAAAAGATGGCCGAGCGCCACATCAGTTTCGAACAATTGTCCGACGTGATGGCGTTCCGGGTGATTGTCGACAAGGTCGAGGATTGTTACCAGGCACTGGGATTGATCCACGAACGCTGGCCGATGGTCCCGGGGCGATTCAAGGATTTCATCTCGACCCCCAAACGCAATGGCTATCGATCCTTGCACACCTCGGTGATCCACGATTCCAAAATGCGGATCGAGATCCAGATCCGCGACAAGGCGATGCACGCCCAGGCCGAGCGCGGGCTGGCGGCGCATTGGGCCTATAAGGAAGGCAAACCGGTCGACGACGTCAAGGTGCCGTGGATCGAGGACCTCGTCGAAATCCTCGACCATGCCGACAGCCCCGAGGAACTGCTCGAGCATACCCGGATGGCGATGTACCAGGACCGGATCTTCGCCTTCACCCCCAAGGGCGAGCTGATCCAGCTGCCCAAGGGCGCGACCCCGGTCGACTTCGCTTATGCGGTCCACACCGCGCTTGGCGACAAGACGGTCGGCGCCAAGGTCAATGGCCGGGTGGTCCCGTTGCGCACCCTGCTCGACAATGGCGACCAGGTCGAAATCCTGATCTCCGACGCGCAGCATCCCCAGCCGAGCTGGCTTCGCTTCGTCGTCACCGGCAAGGCGCGTTCGTCAGTGCGGCGCTTCGTCCGCCACAAGGAGCGCGACGAGACGATCGAACTCGGCCACAAGATCTATGACGAGATCGTCAATCGCCTGCCCGCCCCGCTCGCGCCCGAAGCGCTTGGCCGCGCGATCAAGAAATTGAAGCTCGAGGATGCCGATTCGCTGATGATGGCGATTGC
>JBKJNP010000012.1:0-3900 GCA_046593565.1 Sphingomicrobium sp.
GATCTTCTTGTCGGGGCCGATGATGTAGACCGTGCGGACAGTGGCATTGTTGGCCGCGGTCCGCCCCGCCGCGCTGTCGCCGCTGTCGGCCGAGAGCATGTTATACAGCTTGGCGACATTGAGGTCGCTGTCGCCGATCACCGGATAGCCGACCTTGTTGCCGGAGACTTCCTCGATATCTGGCAGCCAGTTGCGATTGTCGTCGCTGCTATCGACGCTCAGTCCGATGATCTTGGTATTGCGCGCCGCGAAGTCGCCTTCCAGCCCGGCCATGTAGCCGAGCTCGGTGGTGCAGACGGGGGTGAACGCCTTGGGGTGCGAGAACAGGATCGCCCAGCTGTCGCCGATCCAGTCGTGGAAGTGGATGGTCCCTTGCGTGGTCTCGGCGGTAAAATCGGGGGCAATGCTGCCGATCGAAAGCGTCATGACGGGTCTCCTTAAACGACGGGAAGATAATCGGGCGCGATGCCCGGATGGGGTTCGAGCCAATGCGGAACGGGTAGTCCCTTGGACCGCAGGAAGTCGGGGTTGAACAGGCGCGACTGATAGCGGGTGGCGGGGTCGCACAATATGGTGACGATGGTCTTGCCCGGGCCGAGCGCGCGGGCGAGGCGGATCGCGCCGGCGACATTGACCCCCGAGGACAGGCCGAGCGCGAGCCCTTCCTCCTCGAGCAGGCCGAAGGCGATAGCGACGCTCTCCTCGTCGGGGATGAGGAAGGCGTGGTCGACCTTGAGGCCTTCGAGATTGGCGGTGATTCGGCCCTGGCCGATGCCCTCGGTGATCGAGCTGCCCTCGGACTTGAGTTCGCCTTCGGTGAAATAATTGTACAGCGCTGCACCCGGGATGTCGGCGATGGCGATGGCGATGTCGGGCTTGCGTGCCCGAAGCGCGGCGGCGACTCCGGCCAGCGTCCCGCCGGTCCCGACCGCGCAGACGAAGCCATCGACCTTGCCGTCGGTCTGGTTCCAGATTTCGGGCCCGGTGGTGCGGACATGGGCATCGCGATTGGCGACATTGTCGAACTGGTTGGCGAAGATCGCGCCGTTGGGGTCGGATTTCGCCAGACGCTCGGCCAGCCGGCCGGCGATTTTCACATAATTGTTGGGGTTCTTGTACGGCACCGCCGGAACCTCCACCAATTCGGCGCCGAGCAGCCGCAGCGTATCCTTCTTTTCCTGCGTCTGGGTCTCGGGGATGACGATCACGGTCTTCATGCCCAGCGCATTGCCGACCATCGCCAGGCCGATCCCGGTATTGCCCGCCGTTCCGTCGACGATCGTGCCGCCGGGGCGAAGCGTGCCGCTGCGAACCGCATCCTCAACAATGGCCAGCGCGGCGCGGTCCTTGACCGACTGGCCGGGGTTCATGAATTCGGCCTTGCCCAGGATCGTGCAACCGGTTTCCCGCGACGCGCGGGCGAGCTTGATCAGTGGGGTATTGCCGATCGCGGCGAGGACGTTGTCGGTCATGTTCGTCATCTAGGGATGCGCACCGCCCGGCAAAAGGGGCGCGTCGAGACGCCGGTAGCGAAACTGGTGAGGCGTGCGGCCTTCGCGGCGAGCCTTGGCGGCGTAGCGCGTCTCGATCCACCCACTGGGATAATCGAGCCAGTCGCGCGGACCCTCGACCAGCCATTCAAACTGGTGGCGGTGGCGCTGCATGACCATCAGCGCATGCGCCAGATAGACCGGATGGTCGGTCGCCATGCGAAATTCGCCGCCGGGTTTCAGCTTGGTGGCGATCAGGTCGAGCGGGCCGTCGTTCATCATGCGGCGCTTGGCGTGGCGATTCTTGGGCCACGGGTCGGGGTGGAGGAGATAGACGAAGGCCAGGCTGGCGTCCGGCAGGCGGCGCAACACATCGAGCGCATCGCCCGTCCACAAACGGACATTGGCGAGATGCTTGTCGCGGATATGGGTCAGGGCGGTCGCCACGCCGTTGATGAACGGCTCGCAGCCGATGAAACCGTGATCGGGGAGCAAATCGGCGCGAAAAGCGAGATGCTCGCCCGACCCGAAGCCAATCTCGAGGTGGAGCGGGCGATCATCGCCGAACAGGCTGGAGGCGCTGATCTCGCCCTCGTCCGGGACCGAGATTTGCGGCAGCAAATTCTCGACCAGCGCCGCCTGCTCGACGCGCAATTTGTGGCTGGACGAACGGCCGTAGAGGCGATTGATGGTGGTCGGGTCGGGGGTGGTCATGGTGAGGCGGCAGCTAGCTGCGCGATGCAGATTCGTCCATCTGCTTGTCAATCCGCAAGCCCGGCTCCAGGCTGCAGGCATGACGATTGCGACTCGAGTGTTGATCGCGTTGGCGGCGGCGCTCGCGTACGCCGCGCCGGCGAAGGCGACCCAGGGGATGATTTGTTCGGGCAAGGGCGCAAATATCCGCATGCTGTTCGGCCATGCCGCCGTCCCCGCCTTGATCAATGCCGAACTTCAAGTGCGCGGCGCGGTCGTGCCGAGCGCGATTGCGCGCAGTTGGGCGGGGGATACGGTGACCTGGGTCGATCTTGCCGACCCCGACCAGATGGCAGTGATAGCATCGCTCCGGCTCACCTACGCCCGGCGCGTTTGGCGCGGCACGCTGACCTACAAGAAGCGCCGAATCCTGGTCCGCTGCGAGGAAGCCTGAGCCAACGCGACTTGATCGCGCCCATGATGCGCTCACTTTGCCGGCGGCGACACCGTGATCGTATTGTTCCCGCGACCGGCGCTCGCCACGGGCCGCGAGCCCTGCAGCAGGGCCATCACCTGTTGCGGCGAGGGCATGGCGTTGAACGAGGGGTAGCTGTCCGACGAATCCCAATCCTCGAGCGTCACGCCGTAACGGCTCGTCTCGCCCGTCAGGCTGAATTCGGGTGCCACGGTTGCAGCCACCCCGGCGTCGCCAATCGCCATGACATAGGCCGTCCGATTGTTGGACGCGCGATAAACGGAGAAGGGTGCGCCCATCGACTGGTCGAGGCAATAATCGGGTGACGGTGCCGCCCGCGCCGGGTCCTTCTTGACGACGTCGCGCATGGCATTGCTGAGCACCGACGACATCAATGCCTGGCCAAGGTCCGGCTGGACCAGTTTGGCGCGCTTGTATTTCAAGGGCGGCGAGCAGGGCTGGACGGGGGTGGCCACATTGGCCTCGGCGATGGTGGTCGGCCAGCGGATCTTTGCGATCAGGTCGGACAGGGAAGCGTCGAGCGCCGGTGCATCCATGGAGTGGGAAGTCAGCCGGATGGCGACGAGCCATTCGCCGAACGGGATCATCGCCAGCCCGCTCGCCCCCGCGCTTTGCCCGCTAAACGGATATACGATCCGAAGCGCGCTCTGGATGGAGCGGCCCGGCGGCGCGAACCGCGCGACCCCGCTGGTCGACGGGCCGAGCTTGATTTCCCGGTTGAGGGTCATCGCGGTGTGCGAGCGGTCGAACCACATCGGTAGGTTATGGACCCCGGGGCGATAGAGATAGAGGGTGGCGGTGCTCTTGCCATCGAGGGAGCGATAGGTGGCCGACACATCCAGCTCTTCCTGGCCATTATCCTTAAGATCCGAGCGCTGGTAATCGCCCAGCCGACCCATCAGGATCAGTCCGGTCTGCGCATGCTGCCAACCTTTGTCATTGGGGACATCGAGTGCCCGTAGCTGGCCGGACGCTGGCGCAGCCAACGCGACCATCGAGGCAGCAATGAAAATTGTGAACGCTCGCATAAAACCCCCTGTTTGAGAGGATGTTAGCTAGCGTTCATGCAAATGCAATCGCTATCGCGCAGGCCGCTTCAGCCCGCCAGCGCGGCCTTCAGATCCTCGCCCAGGTCGGTCTTTTCCCACGGGAACAGATCGCCTTCGGCCTTGCGCCCGAAGTGGCCATAGGCTGCGGTCGGGGAATAGATTGGCTTGTTGA
>JBKJNP010000079.1:0-10705 GCA_046593565.1 Sphingomicrobium sp.
TGAAGACGTCGGAGTGCGCCTTCTCCACCCCGTCGAACAGGATCACCTGATAGGGGCGGCGGCGGACGGCTTCGGTGAGGACGCCGCCTTCTTCATATCCGACATAGCCCGGAGGAGCGCCGATGAGGCGGGCGACGGCGTGCTTCTCCATATATTCGGACATGTCGATGCGGACCATCGCGCTGTCGTCGTCGAACAGGAAACCGGCCAGCGCCTTGGTCAGTTCGGTCTTGCCGACGCCGGTTGGCCCAAGGAACAGGAAGCTGCCGAGCGGCCGTCCGGGATCCTGCAGCCCGGCTCGGGCGCGGCGCACGGCGGCGGAGACGGCTTTGACCGCATCGGCCTGACCGATGACGCGGGCACCGATCGCGCTTTCCATGTTGATCAGTTTCTCGCGCTCGCCCTCGAGCATCCGTTCGACCGGGACCCCGGTCCAGCGGCTGACCACCGAGGCGATATCCTGATCGGTGACTTCCTCGCGCAGCATCGCGCCCTTGGAGGCGACCGCGGCGTCGGCCAGCTTCTTTTCGAGCTCGGGAATGCGGCCGTACTGGAGCTCACCGGCGCGGCCGAGGTCGCCGCCGCGCTGGGCCTGCTCGAGCTCGATCCGGGCGGCGTCGAGCTGAGCCTTCAATTCGGCCTCGGCGCTGATCTTTTCCTTCTCCGCCTGCCAGCGGGTGGTGAGTTCGGACGAGGATTGTTCGAGATTGGCGAGCTCGCCTTCGAGCGTGACGAGGCGGTCCTTCGAAGCGGAGTCGCTCTCCTTCTTCAGCGCTTCACGTTCGATCTTGAGCTGGATGATCCGCCGGTCGAGATTTTCGATCTCCTCGGGCTTGGATTCGACCTCCATGCGGAGGCGGCTGGCGGCTTCGTCCATCAGGTCGATCGCTTTGTCGGGCAGGAAACGGTCGGCGATGTAGCGGTTGCTGAGCGTCGCCGCCGCGACCAGCGCCGCATCGGTGATGCGGACGCCGTGATGGAGTTCGTATTTCTCCTTGAGCCCGCGAAGGATCGAGATGGTGTCGGGGACGGTCGGCTCGCCGATCACCACCGGCTGGAAGCGGCGTTCGAGCGCGGCGTCTTTCTCGATATGCTTGCGATATTCGTCGAGCGTGGTCGCGCCGATGACGTGCAATTCGCCGCGCGACAGCGCCGGCTTAAGCAGGTTTCCGGCGTCCATCGAGCCTTCGGCTTTGCCGGCGCCGACGATCATGTGCATCTCGTCGATGAACAATATGATGTCGCCGGCCGATTGCTTAACCTCGTCAATCACGCCCTTGAGCCGTTCCTCGAACTCGCCGCGAAACTTCGTGCCCGCGATCAGCGCGCCCATGTCGAGGCTCATCAACTTGCGGTCCTTGAGCCCGTCGGGGACGTCGCCATTGGCGATCCTGAGCGCGAGCCCCTCGGCGATCGCGGTCTTGCCGACCCCGGGTTCGCCGATCAGGACGGGATTATTCTTGGTGCGGCGGGCGAGCACCTGGATGGTGCGGCGAATTTCCTCGTCGCGGCCGATCACCGGGTCCAATTTACCGTCGCGCGCGGCCTGGGTGAGGTCGCGCGAATATTTCTTGAGCGCGTCGTAGCGGTCTTCGGAGCCAGAAGTGTCAGCGCTTCGGCCGCCGCGCAATTTGTCGATCGCGGCGTTGAGGTTTTGCGGGGTCAGGCCAGCCTTGGCCAGCGCCTCGCCGACCGGGCTGCCCTTGGCCAATGCGAAGGCGAGCAGGATCCGCTCGACAGTGACGTAAGCGTCGCCGGCCTTGGTGGCGATTGCCTGCGCGGCGTCGAGCAGGCGCAGCAGGTCGCCGTCGATGCCGGGGGCCTGGGTTGCGCCGCTGCCGGTCACCGCCGGCTCCTTCGATACCATGGTATCAACCATGGCACGCGCCGCCGCGCCGTCGCCGCCAGAAGCATTGATCAGCCCGACCGCCATGCCCTGCTCGTCGTCGAGCAACGCTTTGGCATAATGCGCCGGAGTGACGCGTTGGTGATGTTCACGCACCGCAATCGTCTGCGCCGCCTGCAGGAACCCGCGCGCGCGGTCGGTCAGTTTGTCGAAATCCATGTCTTACCCCTCAACTTATCAGGGATGTGGTGTGTTAGGCGGACAACACAAGGTTTTTCGTCACTGGATCGGCGCCAGCGGGTCGGGCGCGCTGATCGGTGGCGCGACGGGCAAGGGTGGCCGGAATATTATTCCGTTCGCGGTCAGCACTGCCGGGCAGCCGTAGCCGCCGCGCGGGCCCGCCGTCCCCCATTCGCGTGCTTTCTTGCTGTCGATATGGAAGCGCAGGCCCCTGTAGAAACCGAGGCCGATGTTGTTCCAAGACCCCTTGTCGAGCTGGATGCGGCATAAGGCTAGCATCAGGGCCTCGCGCGTGATGGGGCGGAGCGGGACCATGTCGACTGCGCCGGCAGTAAGGTGAGTGCTGGTCTTGGCCCCGCCAGCACAAACGTTGAGATAGGGGTTGCGATAGACCGACACCGGCTCGACCGGGCCGATCACCGGCTCGATGAACGCGCCGATGAAGCGCAGCGCGGCGACGATATTGGGCCAGGCAGTGGTTGGCGGCACTTCGAACGGCTGGTTATTGCAGCGCCGCCAGTCGGTCGCGGTGCGCAACAATTGCCAAGTCGGCGTGACCCCGCCGACGCCGTGGGTGGTGAGATAGTCATTGAACGCGCGGACATACATCGAGCGATAGGGGGCCGAGGAGACCCAGGCCCGATAGCCGGGCTCGTCCTGGCCCGCGGTGACATAGTCGGCGGCGGGATTGAAATATTGTGCCTGCGCCGCAGCGGGCGTGGCGAGCATCACAAGGAAGGCGAGGAACCATCGCATTGCGGCATCAGAACCCGCCCGCCATTGAAAAGCAACGGGGGCGGCCGCATCTTGGCGCGATGCAACGCCCGATCAACGTCGATTTGCCGCATAAGCTCGGTCGCGACGAAGCCCGCCGCCGGATTGCCGGCAATATCGACAGCCTCGCCGGGCATATCCCCGGCGGCACCGCTGAGGTCAATTCGCGGTGGGAGGGCGACACCTTGCACCTCGATGTCGGCGCGATGGGTCAGTCGATCACCGCCGAAATCGCGGTCGACGAAAAGGTGGTTCACTGCAAGTTCGAGCTGCCCGGCATGCTGGCGATGTTCGCCGGGCCGATCGAGGCATTCCTGCGCCGCAAGGGCGGTGACTTGCTGCTCGAGGACAAGCGCGACTAGGCTACGCTGTCACAGCGGGAGTCGGGCATGCGTCACTTCGCGATCATCGGGTCGGGTCCCGCAGGATTTTATACCGCAGAGGCGCTGGCCAAGTCATTTGGCGACAGCGCGCAAATCGACATCATCGACAAATATCCGGTGCCGTACGGCCTGATCCGCTTCGGCGTGGCGCCCGACCATCAGTCGTTGAAAGCGGTTTCGAAGCGCTACGACAAGGTAGCGGAGACCGACGGCGTCGGCTTCGTCGGCAATGTCGCAGTCGGCACGGACGTCTCGGTCGACGAGCTGCTTGAGCTTTACGACACCGTGATTCTCGCCACCGGTGCTCCACATGACCGCAAGCTCGGCATTCCGGGCGATGATTTGCCAGGCGTGATCGGCTCGGCCGAGTTTGTCGGCTGGTACAATGGCCATCCCGATTATGCCGATCTCGATCCGCCGCTCGACGGGACTCACGCGGCCGTCATCGGCAATGGCAACGTCGCACTCGACGTCGCGCGAATCCTGTCGAAGACGCAGCTAGAATTCCGAGGCTCGGACATCGTCGGCCATTCGCTCGAGGCTTTGGACCGATCCGCGATCCGCACGATCACTATCCTCGGCCGCCGCGGCCCGCACCAGATAGCCATGACCCCCAAGGAGCTGGGCGAGCTTGCGCATCTGGAAGCGGCGTTGCCACTGATCGACCTAGCCGACTTTCCGCCTCGCGAGGCAGACGACTCGCTGGAAGCGGGCCAGCGCAAATCGGTCACGATCCTGCGCAACTTCGCCGACATCCGGGCCAACAAGCCGAAGTCGATGGTGTTCGATTTCTTCGCGAGGCCGCTTAGCGTCGAAGGAGGTGGCCACGCCGAACGGCTGGTTGTCGAGCGTACCGAGCTTGACGAGCAAGGCGGCGCGCGCGGCACGGGCGAAACCTACGAGGTCCGCGCCTCGCTGATCGTCAGCTGCATCGGTTACGCGACCGCGCCGATCGCCGGTGTCCCCTATGACGAACGTGGCGGCAAATTCCTCAACGAGGGCGGACGCATCTCCGATCGCCTCTATGCGGTCGGCTGGGCGCGGCGCGGGCCGTCGGGGACGATCGGCACCAATCGGCCCGACGGCTATGAGGTGGCCGAGCAGGTCGCAGGCGCGATGCCGCCGGGCAGCGATGGCGGCAGAAGCGGCGGCGACGCGCTCGATGCGTTGCTTGTCGATCGCGCGGTCAAGGCAACCAGCTTCGGCGACTGGCGCCGGATCGAGGAAGCCGAGGCCGCCGCCGCCCGCCCCGATTCGCCGCGCGAGAAATTCGTCCGCCATCACGATTGGCTGAGGGTATTGGGGCACTAGGCGTATTGCCTAACCTCCAACCCCCCGCTAGGAAGCCCGCGCTCCTGCACCGGACCCACGGGTCCGGTCCCGGTCGGGGAGTAGCTCAGCCTGGTAGAGCACTGTCTTCGGGAGGCAGGGGCCGGAGGTTCGAATCCTCTCTCCCCGACCAGCTTTCTAATCTCCATGTCCGGCGGACATGGAGATCTTAAAGCTCAGTCCGGATGGCGCGGTTGCTTTACACTCCTGCAAGACACTTGTGCCAAACAGGGTGAATGAACGCGCCCTTCGACAACGCTAGATCCGCTAGCGACCGTTATGACGAAGCCTTACAACGGGCGACCAAGTGGCGTGGCGATTGTATCCAACAGTTCGCTGAACTCGAAAAATCAATCGGTGACGCGCTTGATCTCATCGCCGAGTCCAAATCTAGCTCAAAGGTCAAGCGCAACGGCGCAATTCGTCAGCAATTTGACCTGTTAAAAAAGCATACAAGCCCCAAAACCTCCAAAGTCCACTTCGTCGCGAAATCTTTGTGCCAAATCGACCAATTGATCGATTGGCGCGCTCATCTCACGCACGGGATTCTCGAACTGTGGCAGGGAAGTAAGGGTCAATGGCTTTTGACGTTGCAACACCGAGATGCAAACGGCGGTCCGCTACGCATGCATGCACTTTCGTGGAGTGAGGCAGAGCAAACGCTGCTCTTACTTTCGCACGAGGTAGAGACGTTGCAGAAACGCGTAATCTCAATGAATCTCGCGCTTAAGGCAAAGGCCACTTAGCTCGCGAACCCCGGATCCAGCCGGTATGCCTTCCTGAGCAACGCTGGCCACGCCAGCAGATTCGCCGCGACGTTCAGCCCGACGCCGCCTTGCTCGGCGGCCAGCTCGGGCGTCCCTTGGGGCGGGTTGTTGAGTTTGTCGCCGGCGGTGAGCGCCATCACCTGGGCCAAACAGGCGCGCTCGAGGAAGTAAAGTTTGACGAAACATTCGCCGACATTGCCGCCGACGGCGAGCGTGCCGTGGTTGCGGAGCAGCATGGCGTTTTTGGTGCCGAGATCGGCGACCAGCCGCTCGCGCTCGTCCATGTCGGTGGCGACGCCTTCATAATCATGGAAGGCGAGGTCATTGCGGACCAGCATCGCGGTCTGGGTGAGCGGCAGCAGCCCGTCCTCATGCGCCGCGACCGCTTGGCCCTGCGGGGTGTGGAGATGCATTACCGCATGGGCGTCCTCGCGGGCCATGTGGATCGCGCTATGGATGATGAAGCCCGCCGGGTTGGTGATGAACGGGGTCGGATCGACCGGATTACCGTGGATATCGACCTTGACCAAGGACGAGGCGGTGACCTCCTCGAACATCAACTGATAGGGATTGAGCAGGAAATGATGCTCCGGCCCCGGAATGCGCGCCGAGAGGTGGGTGAAGATGAGGTCGTCCCAGCCATAATGCGCGATCAGGCGGTAGGCGGCGGCGAGATCGACGCGAATCGCCCATTCCTCCGCGCTGACCCGGTCCTTCATCGGCGGGATGGCGAGTTCGCTGATTTGCGCGGCGGCGTCGATGCCGCGGTTCATCGTGTCGACTCGGTTCATATTTGCATGTCCTGCTGAGCGATCAGGTCGGGGTGGGCGGCGGCGAAGGCAGGATGGGCGCTGGCCGATTCGTCGGCGCGGCGGAGCGAGGGATAAGGCGCGATCGGGACTGCGAAGCGCCGCGCATTGTAGAGCTGCGGGACAAGGCAGACGTCGGCAAGGCCTGGCTGGTCGCCGAACAGGAAGGCGCCAGCGCGCGGGGCGGCGAGTGCTTCCAGCGCGGCGAGGCCCTCGATCACCCAATGCGCATACCAGGCATCGCACTGGTCCTGCGTGGCATCGAGCGCGCCCGAAAGGTATTTGAGCACGCGGAGGTTGTTGAGCGGGTGGATGTCGCAGGCCACGGTCATTGCCAGCGCGCGGACATGGGCGCCGTCGGCGGGATCGCGCGGCATCAGCGGCGGATCGGGATATTTCTGGTCGAGATAGACGGCGATGGCGAGGCTCTGGGTCAGCTTGAGATCGTCAATCTCGAGCATCGGCACGAAACCTTGCGGATTGAGCGCGCGATAGTCGGCCTGTTTTTGCGCGCCTTTCGCCAAATTGACCGAATGGCGGTCATATTCGATCCCCTTGAGATTAAGCGCAATCCGCACCCGATAGGCCGCCGAGGAGCGAAAATAATCGTGGAGCAGGGGCCGCGTCATAGCGTCATTCTAACGCTCCTCCATGAAAGGCGCCACCACCTCGGGCGGGACGCGGATCGGGCGGCTGGCGGCCTTGTCGATGATCGCCCACTGGGTCACCGCGCGAACCCGGACTTTGCCGTCATCGCCGACAAATTCCATGTGCCGATCGAACCGCGCGCCCTTGGGCGCGTCACCGACCCAGGTGCGGCCGGTCAGCGTCTCGCCGTCGAACGCGGGGCGCAGATAATCGATCTCGTGGCGGACCACGACCCAGATGTAATCGTTCTGGTGGGCCGGATCGGCGACGCTGTACCAATGGGCCAGCGCCACCTCCTGGATCCACTGCACCCACACCGCATTATTGACGTGGCCGAGCTCGTCGATGTGCTCGGGGGCCGCGGTGACGGGGTGGGTAAAGATCGGGCGGGTCATGCCAGCTGGGTGAGGACGAAGGCGTAGGCCTCGGCGACTTCGCGGAGTGCATGCCACCGCCCCGACTTGCCGCCATGGCCAGCGCCCATGTTGATCTTGAGCAAAAGGAGGTTGTCGTCGATCTTGGTGGCGCGGAGGCGCGCGGCCCATTTGGCGGGCTCCCAATAGGTTACGCGCGGGTCGTGGAGGCCGCCGGTGATGAGCAAAGGCGGATAGGCTTGCGCGGTGACATTATCGTACGGCGAGTAGCTGCGGATCAGCTCGAAGGCGTCCTTGTCCTCGATCGGGTTGCCCCATTCGGTCCATTCGCCGGGGGTCAGCGGCAGCGTGTCGTCGAGCATGGTGTTAAGCACATCGACGAACGGCACGTCGGCGACCACCGCACCATATAATTCGGGCGCCTGGTTGACGATCGCGCCCATCAATTCGCCTCCGGCCGATCCGCCCTGCGCCGCGACCTGGCCGGCCTTGGCGTAACCAGCGTCGATCAGCCCGCGGGTGACGTCGACGAAATCATTGAACGTGTTGGTGCGGCTCTTCAACTTGCCGTCGAGGAACCATTGATAGCCAAGGTCGTCGCCGCCGCGGATGTGAGCGATGGCGAAGGCCACCCCGCGATCGACCAGGCTGAGCCGGCTGGTGGAGAAGCTGGGCGGGATGGCGAAACCGTAGGCGCCATAGGCATAGACAAAGAGCTTGCCCGAACTGTCGAGCTTGCTGTCCTTGCGGCGGAGAACCGAGACCGGGACCATCTTGCCGTCGCGGGCGGGGATCATCAGCCGGTCGGTCGTGTATTTGGCGGGGTCGTAGCCCGAAGGGATTTCCTGGACCTTGAGCACTTCCAGCCGGTTGTCGACAGGGTGATAATCATAAGCGGTGCCGGGGGTGACCATCGACGAATAGTGCAGACGGTAGGCGTCGGGGGCGAAATCGGGATTGCCCGAAAAGCCGGCGCTGTAGCTGGCTTCGGCAAAGGGGACGCGGCGTTCGTCGCCGGTGGCGTAATCGCGCAAGGTCAGCTGATCGAGGCCGTCGACGCGGCTGGTGATAAGGAGGTGATCGCGGTGCGAAGCGATCCCGCGAAGGTACGTGCGGTCGCTTCCCGCGACGACGGTTGTCCATTGGCCGGGCGAGCCCGGATCGGCGCTGGCAATGCGGAAATTGACGTGATCGTCGTTGGTCAGGATCCACAATTTGGCGTGGGCTGCATCGACTTCATATTGCAGGTCGGGCGTGCGCGGCCGGATCAGGGTGAGCGGCGCGAAGGGGTTGTCGGCAGGGACGAAACGGACTTCGTTCGAGCTGTTGTTTCCGGTCGAGACGATGATGAAGCAATCGTCGGTCGTGCGCCCGACATTGACCGAGAAAGCGATGTCCTCGCTCTCTAAATAGATTGTGACCGCCGCCGCCGGATCGGCGCCGATGCGGTGATAGCGGGCGTGGTAGCTGCGCCACTGGTCGTTGACCTCGGTGAACACGAGTCCGGCCGAATCGCTGGTCCATACCGGCTGGCCAATGCCGACGGCGGTGACGGTTTCGATGTTCTCGCCCGAGCCAAGATCGCGGACAACCAGCTTGAACCGCTCCGACCCGTCATCGTCGACCAGCGTGGCGAGTAGCCGCCCATCGGGGCTGACCGCGAAGGCGCCAAGACGAAAATATTCCTTGCCCCCGGCCTCGGCATTTTCGTCGAAGATCAGGGAATCGTCGCCGCCCGAGACGGGGCGGCGGGACCACAAACGGTATTGCGTCCCTTGCTTGAACGCGGACCAGTATAGCCAGTCGCCATCCTTGAGCGGGGGCGAGCTGTCATCTTCCTTGATCCGCCCCTTCATCTCCTGAAACAGGCTCTCGACCAGCCCGGCATGCGGCGCCATCGCGGCCTCGAAATAGGCATTTTCGGCCTTGAGATAATCGAGCACCTCAGTGTCGGTGACTTCGGGATAGCCGGGATCGCGGATCCACGCCCAATCATCGTCGATCGTCACGCCGTGAACGGTCGTGCTGTGGGGCTTGCGCGCGGCGACTGGGGGCGGTGAAAAAGTGGCCAAATCAAACTACTCCGTTCGCCCTGAGCTTGTCGAAGGGCTGTCTTTGTTCGTATTTAGCTAGGGGAAAGGGCAGGGCTTCGACAAGCTCAGCCCGAACGGAGAAGAAGAATGTCCAGTTATGCTGACCGTCTTGCCGCGCTTCGTGAGCAGTTGAAGTTCGAACGGCTCGACGGCTTCGTCGTGCCGCTGACCGACGAGCATATGAGCGAATATGTCGGGAGCTACGCCAAGCGGCTGGAATGGCTGACCGGGTTCAAGGGTTCGTCCGGGTCGGCGGTGGTGCTGCCGCAGGAAGCGGCGATCTTCACCGACGGGCGCTATACATTGCAGGTCCGAAGCCAGGTCAGCGCGTCCGAATGGAGCTATGAATCGGTGCCCGAGACGAGCGCGGCCGAATGGCTTCGCGAGCATGCGCCGCAAGGGGCGCGAATTGGCTATGATCCGTGGCTCCACACCGGCGACTGGGTCAAGCAGGCCAAGGAACAATTGGCCGCCAAGGGTGCCGAACTGGTTGCAGTGGGGCAGAATCCTATCGACCGGGTATGGGCCGACCGGCCCGAGCCGTCGAAAGCGCGGCTGGTGGTCCAGCGCGACGAACTGGCGGGTCGGTCGTCGGCCGACAAGAGGCAGGAAATGGCCGACTGGCTGGCCGAAAACAATGCCGATGCGGCGGTGCTGGCAGCGTTGGATTCGATTGCCTGGACGTTCAACCTTCGCGGCGCCGATGTCAGCCATACGCCGGTCGCGCTGGCCTATGCTTTGGTCAATCGCGACGGGACGGCGGAATTGTTCGTCGATCCCGACAAGGTCGGCGACGAGGTCAAGGCACATCTCGGCAATGGGGTGCGCCTGCACGACCGCGCCGAGTTCGAACCATTTCTCAAGGGTCTCAAGGGCAAGACTATCGCGGTCGATCCCGAGCGGTCGGTGGCGGCGATTGGCCAAGCGCTCGAACAGACAGGCGCGAAGACATGGCGGGTGCGCGATCCGGCGGTGCTGCCCAAGGCGATCAAGAATGCGGCCGAGATCGGCGGCCACCGGTCCGCGCAGGCGCGCGACGGGGCGGCGATCGCGCGGTTCCTGATGTGGGTCGAGGCCGAAGCGCCGTCAGGCAAGCTCGACGAACTCAATGCCTCCGACCGGCTGCAGGCCTTCCGCGCGGAGGGCGGGATGCTTCGCGACCTGTCGTTCGACACCATTTCGGGCAGCGGCCCCAATGGCGCAATCGTCCATTACAAGGCTTCGCCGGAGACCAATCGGCCGATCGAGATGAACTCGCTCTACCTAGTCGATTCAGGCGGACAATATGAGGATGGCACGACCGACATCACGCGGACGCTGGCGATCGGCGATCCGACCGCGGAGATGCGCGACCGCTTCACCCGCGTATTGCAGGGCCATATCGCCATCGCCACGGCAGTGTTCCCCAAGGGCACGCGCGGCGGCCAGTTGGACAGCTTCGC
>JBKJNP010000139.1:0-4140 GCA_046593565.1 Sphingomicrobium sp.
GTCGATGGCGCCGTTGCAAATCTTGTCCGCTGCGGTCGGCGCGCAAATGCCGAGATGATCCCAATGCGCCATCAGCACCACCGCTTTCCCATCGGGATGGCGACCCCGCGCGACGCCGACGACATTGTGGCTGGTGAAGCTGCCGAGCCGAGCCGCATGCGCGAGGAATTCGCCTTGTGGAGTTGCGTTGGCGACCTTGGGCGCGGGCCGGGCGGCCACCGTGAACGGATCGAGATAGGGTGTCGGCCCGCGTGATCCGCTGGCGAGACCGGCAGCCCTGAAGCAGTCGCCGATGTAGCGAATCGTCTTCGTTTCCCCTGCCGTACCCGCCATTCGCCCTTCGAACGCATCGCTTGCCAACGCGGCGACGGTCGGGCGCAGGTCGCGGTCGGTAATTGTGGGCACCAGGGCTGGCTGCGGAACAGTGGCGCAACCCGCAAGCAACACGGCGACGGCGATCGGCAGCAATTTCATCGACGCGCCAGCAATCGCCGCGCCGCTTCGACGTGCATTGCCTCAATCATTGCCCCCTCGAACCGTTCGGCCCCGCCCGTGGTGGCGGCGACCAGCCGTTCCGACCGCGCGATCTCGGCTTCGGTTGGCGCGAAGGCAGAGCGGCACGGCACGATCTGGTCGGGATGGATCAGCGACTTACCGTCGAACCCGAGTGCGCGACTCTGGCCACATTCCGCCGCCAGTCCCTCGGCGTCGTCGAGCCGATTGAACACACCGTCGAATACCGCAATCCCATTGCCACGCGCGGCAATGACCGCCGATTGAAGCGCATAACTCATCGCCGAGCGGTCGATCGACGGGAGCCTGAGGTCATTCGACAGATCGTTGGTGCCGACGATCAAGGCGCAGACCGATCGCGCAATGACGGGTGCTGCAAGCACGCCGGCAGCCGTCTCGATCATCGCCGCAACTGGCTTGCCCGTAATCTCGGGCGGCCGGTCGACCATGGGCAGGACGACAAAGTCGCACTGCGATCCGAGAACTGCTGAAAGGTCGGCATCGTGGTGCGCCGTACCGACCCCGTTGACCCGGATCGCGACCGGCATCGGCCAGTCTGCCGCCACCGCCTCGACGGCCGCAGCCCGCGCGCTGTCCTTGTCACCCTCTTTCACCGCATCTTCGAGATCGAGCACAACTAGATCCGCCGCCGATTCGCGTGCCTTGGCAATCGCTCGGGCATTGCTCCCCGGCAGAAAAAGCAGTGCCGGCCTGCCGAACAGGTCGAGTGTCATGTCGAATTTCCTTCACGAACCTGCCGCGGCCTTGCATCATGGCGGGGACTGGAGGGGAAAACCATGCTTAGCTTCCTAGCCGTGCTTGCCATTCTGGCACTGATCATCGTGATGATGAGCGTCAAGATCGTCTCACAGGGTTATCGCTACACCATCGAGCGATTCGGCAAGTTCGTGCGCGTTGCCGAACCGGGCCTCAACCTCGTCACGCCGTTCGTTTATCGAGTCGGCCACAAGATCAACATGATGGAGCAGGTGCTCGACATTCCGGGGCAGGAGATCATCACCAAGGACAATGCGATGGTCGCGGTCGATGGGGTGGTGTTCTTCCAGGTGCTCGACGCCGCCAAGGCCGCCTATGAGGTGAGCGATCTGTACGTCGCGATCATGGCACTTTCGACCACCAATTTGCGCACCGTGATGGGGTCGATGGACCTCGACGAGACATTGTCCAAGCGCGATGAGATCAACGCCCGGCTGCTCGTCGTGGTCGACCAGGCGACCGAAAGCTGGGGGGTAAAGATCACCCGCGTCGAGCTGAAGGATATCCGCCCGCCCGCCGACATCGTCAACGCCATGACCCGGCAGATGAAGGCCGAGCGCGAAAAGCGCGCCGCGATCCTCGAGAGCGAAGGCATGCGCCAGTCCGAAATCCTTCGCGCCGAGGGCGAGAAGCAGGCCAAGATCCTGCAGGCCGAGGGGCTGAAGGAAGCCGCCTTCCGCGAAGCCGAAGCCCGCGAGCGCTCGGCCCAGGCCGAGGCCAATGCGACCAAATCGGTCAGCGATGCGATCGAAAGCGGGAGCGTCCAGGCGATCAATTATTTCATCGCCCAGAAATATGTCGAGGCGATCGGCATGTTCGCCACCTCGCCCAATGCCAAGACCATCCTGTTCCCGGTCGAGGCGACCCAGTTGATGGGCACGCTGGGCGGGATCGGCGAGTTGGCGCGCGAGGCGCTTGGCGACAAGGCCGCAATGGTTCCGACCCCGACGGTACCGCGGGTCGATTCGCGAAAGGGTGAATGATGGACATCCATCCTGGTTGGATTTGGGCGATCGGCGGCCTGGCGCTGCTGATCGCGGAAGTCGTCGCTCCCGGATTTTTCCTGGTGTTCCTTGGCGTGGCAGCGATCGCCACAGGGCTATTCACCTTGCTGTTCGACCTCGGCCTTGCGCCGCAACTGGTGCTGTTCGTCATCTACACCGCGCTGGCGGTGATGATCGGCAAGCGCTGGTATGCCGAACCAGCCAATGCCGACCAGTCGCTGCGTCTCAACGATCCGAGCGAACGGATGATCGGCAAATCGGTGCTGGTGGTTGATCCGGTCGATGATCATGGCGGCCGCGTCCGGGTCGGTGACGGTGAGTGGAGCGCACGCGGCGGGCCTGCGGCGGTGGGGGCGCGGGTGCGGGTGGTCGCGGTCGACGGCAATTGCCTGCTGGTCGAAAATGCCGCGTTGCTGAGCGAGTCCCAGCCCAAGGAGTGAGGCGTGTACAACCCTTTGTTTTCGCGGCGCGAGGTGCTTGGATCGATCGGCGCGGCGGGCGCATTTTCGCTGCTCGGCGGATGCGCCACGATCCCTGCCATAGTCGCTCCCCCGACGAGCGAAGCCGATGCCGTCGCCCTGCTCGATTCGATCGCCGAGAATTTGCTCAATCTGTCGCCAGAAAGCGCGACCTCACTCGGAATCGACAAAGGGGCGCGAGCTACGCTTCGATCGCAACTTGCGGATCGCTCGGTGGTGGGTCAGGCGCGGCTCGCAGCGACGCTCCGCGCCGATCTTGTCCGGGCCGAATCCATCGACACCGCGGGCCTGAGCTTCGCCACGCGAACTAGCGTCGATGTCGTACGCACGGCCTATCGCACTGCCTTGGAGGGTTTCGCCCTTCCCTATGGCGATGTCGCGGTCGGCGGGTGGCGTAACACGCCCTATGTCGTGATCCAGAATGTCGGCGCCTATCTCGACGTGCCGCGCTTCCTCGACAGCGACCATAGCATCGCAAATGCCGGCGATGCGCAGGCCTATCTGGCGCGCATGGAGAGTTTCGCGGTGCAGCTCGAAGGTGAGACCGCGCGCCTGACCGCCGCTACGGCCTCGGGCGCGATCCCGCCTGCGTTCCTGCTCGACAAAGCAATGATGCAGATGCGCCAGAGTCTTGAAGGCGCACGCAAGGGCGGCGGGCTGGTCGAATCGATCGGGCGGCGCACCAAAGCGATCCCCGGCGATTGGGCCGGCCGCGCCCGCGCCATTGCAAGGCAGAAGGTCGCCCCGGCCCTGACCCGCCAGCTTGCGGTGCTCGCCGAACAACGCCGCTGGGCGACCACCGATGCCGGCATGTGGGCGCGACCCAATGGCGAGGCTTACTATCGCTGGGCGCTCAAGGCCTCGACCACGACGAGCATGACCCCCGACGAAATCCACCAATTGGGGATCGACACGCTCGCCAAACTACACGGCGAGATGGACGTCATCCTCAAGAAGCTCGGCCTGACCCAGGGCACAGTCGGCAAGCGCATGCAGGCGCTGGCCAAGGATCCCCGCTTCCGCTTCGCCGACAATGATTCGGGCCGCGCCGAAGTGATGGCCTTCATCCAGCAGCGGCTGGGAATCATCCGCGCCAAGATGCCCGACGCGTTCCGCACCCAGGTGCGCGGCAATCTCGAGGTCCGCCGACTTCCGCCGGAGGAAGAACCCGGCGCGCCCGGTGCTTATGGCGGCGCGGGGTCGATCGACGGCACCTTGCCCGGCAAATTCTGGATCAACCTGAAGCCCGGCTTCGACCATACCCGCTACAGCCTGCCCTCACTGACCCATCACGAGGCCATTCCGGGCCATGTCTGGCAGGGCGAATATGCCAACCAGCTGCCGCTGATCCGCGCTTTGCTGTCGTT
>JBKJNP010000028.1:0-3693 GCA_046593565.1 Sphingomicrobium sp.
ATTCCACCGTGACTATTCCCGACCAGCTCGATTTCCGTTCCGTCCCCGGCTTGTCGAACGAGGCGGTCGAACGTCTCGAATCGGCTCGGCCAGAGACGATCGACCAGGCTTCGCGCATCCACGGGATCACCCCCGCTGCGCTCGCCGCCTTACACGTCGCGGCGAGTCGGCGCGCGGCATGATCGATGTTCCACGTGAAACATCAGAGCGTCTCGAGCGCTTCGCGGCGCTCCTGATCGACGAGAATCAACGCCAGAATTTGGTAGCGAAATCAACGCTAGACGACCTCTGGACCCGCCATATCGACGACGCCGCCCAGCTCATTCCATATGATGCTCCCAGTGCGACTTGGCTCGACATCGGATCGGGGGCAGGCCTCCCCGGCATCGTCATCGCCATCTTCACCGGCAACCCCATCATCCTCGTCGAACCCCGCCGCCTCCGCGCCGACTTTCTCCAGCGCGTCGTGGATGAGCTGGACCTCGATGCCACGGTCATCCAGTCCAAAGTCGAAGCATTTCGCCGCGCTCCGGTTGACGTCATCACGGCCCGCGCGGTCGCCTCGATCGATCGATTGTTCGCCATGGCGCTTCATCTGTCGCACAAAGGGACGCAATGGGTGCTCCCCAAGGGCCGAAGCGCCAAATCGGAACTGGATGAAGCGAAGAAGACATGGCAGGGTGACTTCAGGCTCGAACCAAGCCGCACCGATCCCGACGCGCAGATATTGATCGCGTCGCGGGTCCGGCGGATCCACCGGGCCAGGGGAATGGCATGATCCGAATCGTCGTCGCCAACCAGAAGGGCGGGGTGGGCAAGACCACCACTGCGATCAACCTCGCCACCGCACTGGCGGCGATCGGCTGGAAGGTATTGCTGGTCGATCTCGATCCGCAGGGCAATGCCTCGACCGGTCTGGGCGTCGGTCATGACGCGCGCACGACATCGAGTTACGAGGTGCTGATCGGACGGTCGAGCGTGGTCGGCGCGGCCGTGGCGACGCGGGTGCCGAGGCTCGACCTGGTCCCGGCCACGGTCGACTTGTCGGGCGCCGAGATCGAGCTGGTCGACATAGAGCATCGCACCCATCGCCTGACGATGGCGCTCGACGAAGTGCCGGCGGGCCGCTGGGACGTAGTGTTGATCGATTGTCCGCCGTCGCTAGGCCTGCTGACCCTCAACGCGATGGTCGCGGCGCAGCAATTGCTGGTGCCGTTGCAGTGTGAGTTTTTCGCGCTCGAGGGACTGTCGCAATTGCTCCAAACGGTCGAGCGGGTTCGGCAGTCGTTCAATCCGTCGCTCGCCATTCTCGGCGTAGTGTTGACGATGTTCGACCGGCGCAACAATCTGTCGCAGCAGGTCGCTGAAGATGTCCGCGCCTGCCTCGGCGTCGCGGTGTTCGAGACGGTGATCCCGCGTAATGTGCGTCTGTCCGAGGCACCGAGCCACGGTCTGCCGGCGCTGATCTATGATCTCAAATGCCCCGGGTCCGAAGCCTATATCCGGCTTGCCCGGGAAGTCATGGCGCGGCTATCGCGCCTCCGGGCGGAGGCCGAAGCGGCATGAGCGATCCCAAGAAGCATGGCCTCGGTCGCGGGCTGAGCGCCTTGCTTGGCGACGCACCGCGCCCCACCGCGGCGGGTGACGACAATCGCCCCAGCGGCGTACAGTCGATCGCCACCGCACGGATTCGTGCCAATCCCGGCCAGCCACGCAAGAGCTTCGACGACGATAGCCTTGGCGAGCTCGCCCAGTCGATTTCCCAGCATGGCGTGATCCAGCCGATCCTCGTCCGGCGCGTGGGCGACGGCTATGAGATCATTGCCGGCGAACGTCGCTGGCGCGCGGCGCAGCGGGCGCAGGTTCATTCGATCCCGGCGCTGGTCCGCGACGATTCCGATGCAGCCGTCGCCGAGATTGCGTTGATCGAGAATATTCAGCGCCAGGACCTCAACGCGATCGAGGAAGCGGAAGGCTATAAGGCACTGATTGCAAATCATGGTCATGGCCAGGATGCGGCTGCCAAATTGGTCGGCAAGTCGCGCAGTCATGTCGCAAACCTGTTGAGATTGTTAGATTTACCGGAATCCGTTCGCGAAATGCTAATGCGAGGCGATCTCACTATGGGCCATGCGCGCGCCATTGCCAGCCATGACGAACCCGAGCGACTGGCCCGCCAGATCGTCGACGGGGGCCTTAGCGTCCGCCAGGCCGAGCAGCTCGCGAAGAAGATCCGCCCCGGCGCCGGTCGTGACATCGGCCGTGGGGTCGAGCGGCAGGGCCGCCAGGTCGATGCCGATCTCGCCGTGCTTGAGCGGCAATTGGGCGATATGCTCGGCCTTCGGGTCAAGGTCAGCCATGCCGGGACCGGCGGAACAGTCAGCCTGGCCTATTCCAGTCTCGATCAGCTCGACATGATCTGTCAGCGGCTTTCGGGCGAGCCTATTTAGACCCGATCTAGCGCCGTCGGCCCGCCGCGCGAGCAATCGCCACCAATTCCTCGCCCAGCGCCGCGACCGGTGGCTCATCGGACAGCATCGCCGCCCGCTCAAGGCTCGCGCTTCGCTCCATCGCCTGCGCGATGCGCTCGGCATTCCAGTTGGTGAGGAGCCGCTGTATCAACGCTTTGTCTTTCCAGAACAATGCCTTGCCCATTGACGTCAAGACGCCATCGACCCGCTCGCCGCGCTCTACTTTCGCGCGCAGTGGCGCGATCTGGACCAGCCGCCGTTGCAACGCGCGGATCGCCGGGACGGCCTCGCCAGGCCCGATCGCCGCCCGCTCCATCTCCTCGAGCAACTCGCGTCCGTCGCCCGCCAAGGCAAGATCGCCAAGCCGCATAAGATTTCCCTCAGACGAATCGGCGCCAAGCAGGTCCACCACATCGTGGGTCAGGTCGCGCAACTGGTCGGGCGCCGCGTCGAGGAATAAAGCGAGCTTGGCCACTTCCTGCGCGACGATCGCCTGGTTGTTGCCGCAGTCCGCCGCGAGCCGCGCGGCGACGTCGCTTTCGATCCTGAGGCCTTGGGCGCGGCCGGCGGCGATCACCATCTGGTCGGCGTCGCGACCCTCGGGAATGTAGGACTGGACCGCCGCGGCAAGGCCATGCGCCTCGGCCAGCTTGACCAGCCCGGAAGTTTTGCGCAGCGCTCCGCCGATGGCGATCACCGGGCTCTCCACAGCGCCGGCCTCGAGCACGCCCGCTACCCCGTCGGCAATCTCGTCGCCCGCCGGATCGATCCAGATCGCACGCGGGCCACCGAAGAGCGCCATCGCCCCGACTTCATCAGCCAGCACCGCGGGATCGGCCTTCACCGCGCCCGCCATCACCGCAAACTTCTCGGCGCCCAGGCTGCTCAGCAGCCGCGTTGCCAGATGCCGCGATCCGGCATCGTCGGGGCCATAGAACAGGTAGAAACGGGTCGCAGGGTCGGGCCGGTCGATCGCCCGCGCGATCGCGCCCTTGGCCAGTTTCACGGGGTCGCCGGCGTGCGCGACACGAACAGGGCGAGGCGGCCTACCATCTGGTCGGCGACTACCTCGGACAGGCGTTCGAGCGCGGTCTGCTCGGCGGCGATGGTGGCATATTGCGACGACATAACGTCGATCCCGGCGTCGGATCCGGCGGTCGCGTCGAGCACCACCGATCCGGTGGCCAGTTCGACCAGCCGGTAGCGCGCGCGGAGCGTCCGC
>JBKJNP010000068.1:0-3440 GCA_046593565.1 Sphingomicrobium sp.
GCCCCCAAGGAAGATCGCCACCCCGCCACTTTCCCCCAATGATTGGCGATCAAGCTTGAGCCAGCGCGGGGTGCAGCCCTTGGGCAGCCAGCGTTCGGACACCACGATATCCGCCGCGCGGCACGCCGCAACCAGCTCGGCCCAGGCGATGCTGTCGCGCGACCGCGTCGCGAGCAGCACCCAGCGTTTGCCCTCCCGGTCGATCTCGGCAAAGCAGGCGTCGCGGCGGCAATTGGCGAACTTCCGCTCGGCGAGCATCCCGGGTTCGCCGTCATGCCCCGACGCCTCGCTCATCAGGCTGCGCATGAAATCGCCGCTCTTGTCGCGCAGGATGACCGGCGGTCCGTCGGGCACGGTGATCGCGAGATGGCGGCCGTCGCCGGTCACCAGCAAGTCGGGCGTCGGAGTCGCCGCCGCACCGATCGCGCCCACCACCAGCGGCACCAGCCCGAGCCAGCGCGGGCGCGTCGTCCACAAGCACAGCCACAGCCCGCCCAGGACCATCGCCGCGAAGCTGAACCGCGACATCGTTGGCAGGCTCGCCACCGCGCCTTCCAGCCCGCTCACCCAATGCGCCAGCCCGAGCAAGCGGTCGATCGCCCACCCCGCCGCCGCCCACAACGGCGCGCCCAGCCCGACCGTATCGAGTAGCAGCGCGCTAGCCTCGAGCGGCATGATCACGAACGTCGTCCAGGGTATGGCGACCAAATTTGCCCCGACCCCGTACAGCCCGGCCTTGTGGAAATGGTACAGCGCCAGTGGGATCAGCGCGATCTCGACCGCCAGCCCGGTTGCGATCAGCGAGGCGATTCCGCGCACCAGCCGCCCACCGATCCCGTCATCGCGCGGGCCGAGCCAGCGTTTCACGATTGGCACGCTGTGCAGGGTGATGATCGCGGTCACAGCGGCGAAGCTCAGCTGGAAGCTCGCTCCGGCCAGCGCCTCGGGTTTGATCAGCAGCACCAGCAGCGCCCCGACCGCGACCAATCTCAGGCTGAGCGCGTCGCGGCCGAGCGCGATCCCGGCCAGCACCAATAACGCCGCGATGCAGCTTCGCACTGTTGGCACCTGCATCCCCGTCAGCAATGTATAGCCGACCCCGGCCAGCGCCCCGACTGCGGCCGCGACCAGTACCAAATTGACCCGCGTCGCCAACTTTGGGCTGAGCGCGAGCAATTTGAGCGTCAGCAGCATCGCCGCCCCGACCACCGCCGCGATATGCAGGCCGCTGACCGACAGCAGATGCGTCAGCCCCGAGCGCCGCATCGCCTCGGCATCCTCCTTGCTGACCGCATTCTGGTCGCCAGTGGCCAGCGCAGTGGCGATCGACCCGCTGCTGCCCGGCAATTGGGTGCGGATATGCTGGTCGAGCCCTTTGCGCATCGCGTCGAGCCCGGTCGGTGCCTTCGCTTCGACGACCATCACCGGTCCGATCGTCCGCCCGACCCCGCCGATCCCGCGAAACCAGGCGTCGCGGGCAAAGTCATGCGTGCCCGGCAGCGCCATCGGCGGCGGCGGGGCCAGGCGGGCCTTGAGCTTGATCTTCGAGCCCACGGCGAGGCCCTTGGGCGCCTCCTTTTGCGGCGTCGAGACCCGCACTCGGGGTGCCAATCCTTGCGTTTCATTGGCGATGGTCAGGCGCAAGTCCCCCTTCGCCGCCAGCGTCTCCACCCGCTCGATTGTGCCAGCGATTTCAGCCATTTGCGGGCGGCTCAGCACAGGCGATGCGACCCAATAAGCCCGCGCCCAGATCAGCCCGCACCCCATCGCCAGGGCAATCCCGAACCCCGTCAGCGCCCTGCCGGTCCGCGTCACCCGCCACCCCAAGCCCAGCACCGCCGCGCCCAATCCTATCGCGACGATTCCGGCCCATCCATATGATGCTCCCAGTGCGAACCAGCCGGCGATCCCCAGCCCGAACGACGCCACGAACCACAGCGGCAATTGCGCCCGCTCTGCTTCGAGGAACGCCTCGATCCTGGTGAAAATGGCAGGCGAAAACAGCCGATGCGCCGGTTCCAGCGACGCGTCCTCTATGTTAGGGGCGCTCGTCCAGTCCATCGGCCCATTCAGACAAGAGGAAAGCGTCGTTGAGCGCAAGCCCGAAAATCCCCGGCGAGGGGGCGAAGCGGGTCACCACGCCGGGGAGTTTCGGGCTTGCGCTCACGCACGCTTTCCTCTTGTTTGACGGGGCCGATGAACTGGACGAGCGCCCCTACCATAGAGGACGCGTCGCTGGAACCGGCGCATCGGCTGTTTTCGCCTGCCAGACTCGCTGTGCTGCACGACCGGCTCGAAGCCTTTCTCGAGGCCGAGCGCGGCCAATTGCCCTTATGGTTCGTCGCGTCGTTCGGGCTCGGCATCGCAATGTGGTTCGCGCTTGGCGATTCCAGGGCGTGGATCGGGTTGCTTTGTCTTGGCGGATCGGCGGCCATGCTCGGGCTCGGTTGGCGTGAGGGCAGGGCGGGCCGGGCTTTGGCAGGTTTCGGGATTGCGCTCACGCTCGGCTGCGCCCTCATCTGGCTGCGCTCCAACATGGTCGCCGCGCCGCGCCTCGAACATCCGCAAATGGCTGATATCGACGGCCGCGTCGAACGGGTCGAAACGCTCGCTGCCAAGGGCGATTTGCGACTTACGATCGCCACCGCAAGCCCCGGCCTTCCGCCAAGAGTGCGAGTCTCGTTGCCGCAGGAGGATGCGCCCAAGGGTCTCGCTGCTGGCGCGCGGATCAAACTCAAGGCGCGGCTCGCCCCGCCGCCGCCGATGGCGCTCCCCGGCACGCATGATTTCGCGCGCGACGCCTGGTTTCGCGGGCTCGGCGCGGTTGGGCGGACAATCGGCCCGGTGACAATGGTCGATCCCAAAGTGCCGACCGGGCTCGACCGCATGCGCGGCGACCTCGACCGCCATATCCGCGCCCGCCTTCCCGGACCGAGCGGGTCGATCGCCACCGCGCTTGCCACCGGCGATCAGAACGCGGTGAGCAAGGAGGATGCCGACGCCATGCGCCGCTCGGGTCTGACGCATCTGCTGTCGGTCAGCGGGCTGCACATCGCCGCCGTGGTCGGCGCCGCGATGCTCCTCACCCTGCGGTTGCTCGCCTTGATCCCAGGACTCGCGCGGCGGACCAATCTCGTCCTAGTCGGTGCGGGCGTCGGGGCGCTGGCAGGCATAGGCTACACATTGCTGACCGGCATGCAGGTGCCTACCGTGCGCAGTTGCGTCGCCGCGGTGCTCGTTCTGGCCGGGATCGCGATCGGCCGCGAGGCACTGAGCCTCCGCCTGGTCGCGGTCGGCGCGCTGATCGTGTTGCTGTTTCGCCCCGAATCGCTCGCCGGGGCTAGTTTCCAGCTGAGCTTCGCCGCAGTCACCGCGATCATCACCCTCCACAGCCTCGGCCCCGTTCGCCGCTTGCTCGGCCCGCGCGATGACGGAATGAT
>JBKJNP010000125.1:0-11954 GCA_046593565.1 Sphingomicrobium sp.
GTCGGTCCGCTCGGACGAGGGCCCGGGGCGGTAATGGAAGGCGCGTTCGAGCGCGAGGTCAACAAAGCCGGTGACCTTCTCGCCGTCGCGGATGGGAAGCTGCCGGGCGATCAAGGGCGAGACGCTCATCGGCTGCAGCGCCGGCAGCAAATCGCGGATCCGGCCGCGGGCCTGGTCGACCCGGTTGACGAAAATCATGTGCGGGATGCCGAGCTCGTCGAGCATCCTCAGCGAAGGGGCGGCGAGGGCGGCTCGGGCGGGGTCGGGATCGACCACCACGATCGCCATGTCGGCCGCGGCCACCGCGCTTGCGCCGTCGGCGGCGAAGCCGACCGATCCGGGGGCGTCGATGATCGCGAAATGCTCGCCGAGATAATCGAAATGCATCAGATTGAGCTCTGTCGATCCGCCGCGCGCTCGCGCCTCGGGCGAACTATCGCCGACGGTCGATCCGCTGGCGGTCGATCCCTGGCGGGGAATCGTGCCGCTGGCGAACAGCAGCGCCTCGGCTAGGCTGGTCTTGCCCGCACCGGCCGGTCCGACCAGCGCGATGGCCCTTGTGCCTTTTGTGGCGCCTTCAGCTGTGTTTGGCATGCGACTCTCCCTCGTCCGTGTGTCGGCGGGCGCGCGAGTCGCTAAAAGCGCGGCTCTCGCGCTTCGAAGGGCTCAGCGTCGGACTCGGGGAGCGCAAATGCAAGGGGGCAATGACGAGCGGACGGCGCCGTATCGCCCGAAGGACACGGATCGCCGTCTTGTGTGGCAGCGGCGTTAAGTGAGGCTCGCCGCGGCCTTGCGGCAATCCTCGGCGCATTCGCGGCAGATCAAGGCGCAGAGCTTGCAATGCTCGTGGTCATGCTTTTCGCATTCGGCGGCGCATTGCTCGCACATCCGCGCGGTCAGCTCGAGCAGTTCGCGCAGCATCGGCTGGTCGTTGCCGGTCCGCCGAGCCCCCAATCGCGCCGCCGCCTCGCAAATGTCCGACGCGTCGAGGCACAGGCGGATGCACTGGGTCATGTCGTGGCCACCTTCCGGCCCATTGGACTCAGCTAGGCAGGCGTCGGCGCAGCTCAGGCTCATTTTGGCGGCATACATAAGGTGATGCACCGCATCCCCCAACGCCTGGTTGTTCTGGTCCTCGGGGTGAAGCGCGATCATCTTGCGAATGGACATGGATTCTCCTCTTTCCCTTTGAACCGCAGCATGGGACGGATGTTCCGCTTGAGCAAGCATGGCCGCAGGGCTATGTTCGCATTTCGTTCCGTTTGATGGAGGCTGCGTTGGACCTGACTGCGATCATCCTTGTCCTCCTCGCGCTGGCAATTGGCGGACTGATCGGCTGGCTGGCCGGTTCACGCGGCGCCGCCACCGCCACTGAACGCGGTTCGCGGGCGGATCAGCTCCAAAAGATGCTCGATGCTGTGGTCGGTGAACGCGACACGGCATTGCGCGACAAGGCAACGCTCGAGGCCGATGCGCGCAACTTTGACCAGCGCATGGAAGATCTGAAGCAGTCGAAGGACGCGCTGGTTTCCCAGTTCCGCACCATCGGCGACCAGCTGCTTGAGAAGGCGCACAAGGATTTCCTCGACAAGGCCGGCGAGCGCTTCACCGCCGCCGACAAGGCGAGCGAGACCAAGTTGAAGGAGTTGCTCGCCCCCGTCGAAACCACGCTCAAACGCTATGAAGAAGGACTGCAGCGGGTCGAAAAAGAGCGGATCGACCAATATTCGGGCTTGAAAGCGGTGGTCGAACAGGTTCGCGAAGGGCAGGGCCGGGTCCGCGACGAAACCCGCAGCCTGGTCAACGCCTTGCGCTCCTCGCCCAAGGCGCGCGGACGCTGGGGCGAGCAGAGCCTCAAGAACGTTCTGGAGCAGGCGGGCCTCAGCCCCCATGCCGATTTCCGCACCGAAGTCAGCGTCGATACCGACGATGGGCGGCTCCGCCCCGACGTAATCGTCAACCTGCCGGGCGGACGAAAGCTGGTGATCGACGCCAAATGTTCACTAAACGCGTTCCTGGACGCCTCGGAGGAAGTCGACGACGACCGCCGCAAGGCACATATGCTGGCGCACGTCGCTTCGATCCGCACCCATGCCCAGCAATTGGGGTCGAAAGCCTATTGGGCCCAGTTCGACGACAGTGCCGACTATGTCGTGATGTATATCCCCGGCGAGCATTTCCTTACTGCCGCGCTGGAGCAGGACGAGGGGCTGTGGGAGTGGGCGTTCGAGCGCAAGGTCCTGCTCGCCACGCCGACCAATCTCGTCGCCATCGCGCGGACCGTGGCAAGCGTGTGGAAGCAGGAGAAATTGACTGAGGCTGCGGATGAAATTGCTAGCTTGGGCAAAGAGTTACACTCGCGTCTTGCGACCATGGCTCAGCATATGGAGCGGGTCGGCAAGAACCTCTCGACCGCCAACAGCGCCTACAACCAGATGGTCGGCAGTTTCGAAAGCCAGGTGTTCACCCAGGCTCGCCGGTTCGAGACGCTGGGGGCCGGGAGCGCCAAGGAATTGCCGGTCCCGCCGATGGTCGAAGCCAGCCCGCGCCCGCTGACCAAGTTAGTCGCGCCCCAATCGGCGAACGAGGATGACGCCGCGGCCTGAGCCTTTGCCTTGCAATGTTGGATTTGGCCGATCATCCCCGGATCGGCTCTTTGAATCATTCAATATTCCGCGAAGATCATGACGGTCTTCAAGGTCACACGGAATCGTGAAAGTAAGTCAACCGGGTCAACGTTCCTAGCGCCGGACCAGGTCTATCGTCCCGGCATTGCTCGACAGGGTCAGCCGGTTGCGCCCGGTGACGGCGACGGTCATCACCTGGTCCAGGATCGCGCTTCCCTCGCTTTCGAAGCGCATGTTCGGGCAGGCCATCCGTGTCGTTGCCAGCATTCCGGCGTCGAGCGTCGTGCCGTTTTGCGAATAGGGTCCGCCGATCGAATTGCAGCCGAACTTGGCCGCGATCCGTCCGCTGTCGAAGTCGATCGTATAGTCGCCCTGACGGGGTACCGCGCGTCCGTTGATCCGCGCCACCTTCCACCGCGTCCGCTCAAGCGCCGTCTCGGGGCCAGCGAGCGCCGACGTCATCTGCGGATTGCCGCGCTCGTCGACTGTCAGGAAGAAGGACGCTGCCGCCCCGCAGCCCTGGTAGCGGCGGCCGTCGACCGTCACCTGCACGGTATCGGGATAGGTGCGGTCGCTCATCCCGTCGCTGCAGCGGCTATGGACGATGTTCGCCATGATCCGACGGCCATTGTACATCTCGCCCGCGACACCGTTCCGCACCGGCGGGGTAAGCTCGCTGACCGACAGATTATTGCCGCGGTCGGTGAAGGTCATTCGCGGACCGATGGTCAGGTCCCAGAACGGCTCGGTCCCGATCGCACGATACTCGCCGCGATCGACCGGCGGTCCCGGATAAGGCGCGGGGTAGGGTTCGGTCGGATAAGGGGCGGTCTGGCAGGCAGCGAGACCAAGCGTGAAGGGGACTAGCCCGAGGATCATTCTCATACCGCAACAAACGTGCGGTAAGCGAATGCGGTTCCGGCCTAGTTGCCCGGCGGCACCGGCTCGCCCGGCGGCTCGGCCGCAGCAGCAGGTTCCGGCACCGTCCCGCCGCCGCATCCGCTGACCGACTTGCCGTCGGCCACCAGGTTAACCGTGTGGCGGTAGGTGCGGTCGCTCATTCCGTCGCTGCACGGTCCCGGCGTGATGGTCAGCTGGAGGCGGGTTCCGGCATAGCGGCCGGGCACCGGGCGGAAGCGCGGCGGGGTCGGCTCGGCGATGGTGACAGCGCCATAGTCGCCTTCATAGGACATCGATGCCGGCGTGACGGTCAGTGCCCAGCCGGGCTCGGTGCCGATCGCCTTGTAACTCTGGGCGGGGGCCGCGGGCGGCGCGGCCGTGGTGGGCTGCGGCACGTCGATCGCAATCGTCTCTTCAATCGCCGCATTCTGCTGCGCGGCAGCGTCCTCGTCGGACAAGCGGTCGGATGGAGCGCCGCACCCCGCCAGCATGGCACACAGGACAAACATTATGTTCTTCATCGCCAACTCGCTTTCACCTGGTAAGCCATCACTGCCGCCGCGACCGCCGCATTGAGACTGTCGGCACGGCCCGCCATCGGAATCTTGACCAGCAGATCGCACGCCGCTTCATAGTCCGGTGGCAATCCCTGGCTCTCGTTGCCAATCAGCAGGAAACAGGGCGGTGCGTAAGTGGCGTTGAGATAATCCGTGTCGGTGTTGAGGCTGGTGCCGACCAATTGCGCCGCACCGCCGCGCAGCCAAGGCAGGAACTCCTCCCACCGCGCCGTCGCCACCTTCTGGGTGAAGATCGCCCCCATCGACGCCCGCACCGCCTCGACCGAGAAAGGGTCGGCGCACTCGTCGATCAAAATCAGCCCGCCCGCGCCGACCGCATCGCCGGTGCGCAGCATCGTCCCGATATTGCCGGGGTCTCGAAGGGCCTGGGCCACCAGCCACAGCGGCGCGCTCGCCCGGTCGATCGCCGCCAGGTCGGTCGCGGGCTGCTTGTACACCCCCAGGATCGCCTGCGGATTATCCTTGCCGCTCATCTTGGCGAGGATGTCGGGGCTGGTTTCAATCACGTCGGCGCCCTCGGCCTCGGCCGCGGCAATGATCTCGGCGGCGAGCGGATGGACGCCATTGGCGGGCGAGTAAGCGATCACCATCGGCAACTGGCCGCTGTCGCGCGCTTCGGCCAGGATGCGCAGGCCCTCGGCCAGGAACTTCCCCTCGGCACGGCGCTCCTTCTTGTCGCGGAGCCCGCGGATCCGCTTGACGGTATCGTTGGCGAAGGAATGGATTTCGCGTGGCAAGGCTCAGTCCTCGCCGAAGCGACCCTCGATCAGCGTGGCAAGTTGCTCGAGCGACTCTTCCGCACCATCGCCCGAGACATGCAGCACGACGTCATCGCCCATGGCCGCGCCGAGCATCATCAGCCCCATGATCGAGGTGCCGCACACCCTGTTGCCGTCTTTCTCGACCTCGATGGTCGACGGCAGACCGGTGGCGAGATTGACGAATTTGGCGCTCGCCCGGGCATGGAGCCCACGCTTGTTAGTCATCCGGACGGTGCGGCTAAGCACGGTCAAGCCGCGGCTTCCCCGAGGATCTCCGAGGCCACGCTGATATATTTGCGGCCCGCTTCCCGGGCGGCGGCGACGGCGGCGTGAACGCCCATTACCTTGCGTGCGCCCTCTAGCCGGATCAGCATCGGCAGGTTGACCCCGGCGATGACCTCAATGTCGCTGCTCTTCATCAGGCTGATGGCGAGATTGGACGGGGTACCGCCGAACAGATCGGTCAGGATGATCACCCCCTGGCCGCTACTCACCCGGGCTATGGCGTCGGCAATGTCCTTGCGCCGCGCTTCCATATCGTCATCGGCGTCGATGCAGATTCCCTCGACCGCTTCCTGCGGGCCGACGACATGCTCCAATGCCGTGATGAACTCGACCGCCAGACGGCCGTGGGTCACCAACACTAATCCAATCATCTATTCACCTGGTTCACTGGCCGTCCCGTCGGGGCGGACGTCTTCGACACTATCGCTCGGCTGGGAGGAGAGGTCACGGTGCCGGATATTCGCCGGAAAGCCCGAGACACGCAACCGTTCCGCCATTTCGACCGCGGCAGCCACCGATCGGTGACGCCCCCCGGTGCAGCCGAATGCCACCGTCAGATAATTTTTGCCGGCGGCCCAATAGCGGGGAATGAGGTCGGATAGAAGCGATTCTATCGAGGCCATGGTCCGCACCCATCCCGGGTCGGCCGCGCAATAGTCCTGGATCGCCTGGTCCAACCCGGTCAGCGGGCGCAATTCGTCGATCCAGTACGGGTTGGGCACAAAGCGCATATCGAACACCAGGTCGGCGGTTCGCGACATGCCGCGCATGAAGCCGAACGAGGTGATGGTAATGACCGGCTGGTCGCGGTCTTCGCCATAGCGGCGGCGCAATTCGTCGCGCAGTTCAGACGGGGTCAAATCGGTGGTGTCGAGTACCGAGTCAGCGGCGGCGCGAAGCGCTGCAGTCATGCCGCGATCACGAGCAATGCCATCCTCCGCCGGGCGATCCTGCGCCAATGGATGGCGTCGCCGGGTTTCATTGTAGCGGCGAATGAGCTCGGTGCCGGCGCAGTCGAGGTAGAGGATTTCAGGCCGGACTCCGTCGACCGAGCGAACGATTTCGGGCAATCGCTCGGCGTCGAAGCCGCGACTGCGCGCGTCCATCCCGACCGCCACCGGCGCCCGTTGCCCGGCCTTGCGCTCGCCGTGGACGAAGTCGGTCAATAGCGCGACGGGAAGGTTGTCGACGCAGTCCCAGCCCATGTCTTCCAGCGTGTCGAGCACAGTCGATTTGCCGGCGCCGGACATTCCGGTGACCAGCAAGAGACGGGGAAGTACGATGCCGCTCATGCACTTAGCCCCAGTCGGTCCAGGGCGAGGTCGACCTTGGCCGCGGCCGAGGCGCTCATCGCTTCAACCCCAACGAGCGGCACTGCTATCCCGAGCAACATTCGCTCGATCCCGGACTCGGGCATTCGCTCGACCGCTTCGGACAATTCCACGAACAGGCAGACCGGCACATCATCGACGGCGTCGACCTCGACGATCCCGATCCCGCGAACTTCCAACTTGCCCTTGATCGTCGGTGGGGCGCTGGCGATCAGGCGGCCATCTGCCTTGCGGACCATCGTCTGGTCGTCGCTGACCAGCACGAAGCCGCGGTCGAACAGCCGCAACGCCAGGTCCGACTTACCCGACCCCGAGCGCCCGGCGATGATGACCGCGCGCCCTTGCTTGGCGACTGTCGTGGCATGAAGCATTTCCGACGACAGGCGCTGGTTCATGCGGGGCCCGCCACATCGGCCGCGGCGGGCAGGTTGATGGTGAACCTGGCACCCGAAGGCGCGTCGTCACGGTCGGCCACGTCAATCTCCCCGTCATGACCTTCGACAATCGCCCGCGCGATCGCAAGCCCAAGTCCCGAATGACGTCCAAAGTCTTCGCTCACCGGACGGACCGAATGGAAACGGTTAAAGATCGCTTCGCGCAATTCGTCCGGCACACCCGGACCTTCGTCGTCGACCCGAACCAGGATGCGGTTGCCGACATGGATTGCGGCGATTTCGACCAGACCCTGGGCGGGCGAGAAGCTGATCGCATTATCGATGATATTGTCGATCGCGCGGGCCAGTCGCCCCGGTTCGCCGACGACGATTGTGCTGGCGCGGCGCGGCCGGGCGAAGGCAAGGCGCACTGTCCCGGTTTCGCGGCGCTGTTCCCATCCCGACACCAATTGCTCGATCAGCGATCCGAGGTCGACCGGCTCGAACCGGGCCCGGGCGAGTTCGGCATCGGTCCGTGCGGCTTCGCTGACGTCACCGATCAATCGGTCGAGCCGGACCACATCCTGACGCACCACGTCGAGCAATTGCTTGCGCAGCGCGGGGTCGTCGATCCGGTCGAGCCCGTCGACCGCGCTGCGCAGCGAGGCGAGGGGGTTCTTGAGCTCATGGGTGACGTCGGCGGCGAACGCCTCGATATTGTCGATCCGCATCCGCAAGGACTGGCTCATGTCGCTGACCGATCGCGCCAGCATGCCGATCTCGTCTCGGCGAGAGGGAAGGCGGGGAACCTTAACCTCGCGCGCCCGGCCGAGTCGCACGCGGTGCGCGGCAATCGCGATTCGGCGAAGTGGGCGGACGATGGTTCGGGCCAGGAACAGGGACAGCAAGATCGACAGCAAAGTTGCAACGGCGAGCGCGATCGCCAACGCACCGCGCTGCCTGCGCACGGTGGTGGTGAAGTCGCGGTCATTGGCGGTGACCAGCAGGGTAGATCCGCTTGCCAGCGGAGTCGCGGCGGAGAAGACCGGGGTCAGGTCTGGTGCCTGGCGCGCCCATACCGACGATTTGCCGCTCGACCGCGCTTGTTCAATTTCAGGCCATGCACCGGCGCTGTCGACGTTGGGTTCGACGAAATCATCGGGCGATTGTTCGCCGACCAGCACGTTGAATCCCCGATCGAGCGCGCGTGCCACGTCCTTGCGCCATGCTTCTGTGGTCGGGTCACGCAGCGCATAGGTCGGCGTTGAATTGGCCCAGCTATCTTCGATCAGCGCACCCGACCGGGCGTAAATCCGCAGGCGCGATCGACTATCCCTTCCAATTGCCTGTAGCAGCGCTGCGTCGGCGCTGGCCGGGGCGCGGTCGATTGCCAGCGCCGCAATCCGCGCTTCGCCCAGGATCCGCGCCTGCCGTTCGTCCTGCAATTGGTTGCGATAGGCATCGAGGTAGACCACCGACAAAGCGACGATGACGAGCGTCAAAATGTTCACCGCAAGGATGCGGTAAGTCAGAGTCCATCGCCCCGACCAGCTCAGGGCGAGATCGGACTCGTCATTCTTCTCCGAACCGGTAACCGACGCCATAGAGGGTTTCGATAGCATCATATTCGCCATCGACCGCGCGGAACTTGCGTCGGATGCGCTTGATGTGGCTGTCGATGGTGCGGTCGTCGACATAGACGTCGTCCTGATAGGCGATGTCGAGCAATTGGTTGCGCGATTTGACCACCCCCGGGCGCTGGGCGAGCGCATCGAGGATCATGAATTCGGTGACGGTCAGCGTGACGTCATTGTCGTCCCAGCGAACCTTGTGCCGTGCCGGATCCATTACCAGCCGACCACGGACGATCAACTCCTCCACGGGCTCGTCGCTGTCCTGTGTCGCAACCCCGCGCTCGAGGTCGCGGCGGCGGAGGATGGCACGGATGCGGGCAATCAGCAGGCGCTGGCTGAACGGCTTGGCGATATAATCGTCGGCCCCCATCGCCAGCCCGAGCGCCTCGTCGAGCTCATCGTCCTTGGAGGTCAGGAAAATCACCGGCATGGCGCCGACCCGCCCGCCCATCTCGCGCAGGCGGCGGAGCAATTCCATCCCGTCCATTTGCGGCATCTTGATGTCGAACACGCCAAGGTCGGGCGGATTGTCGGCGAACGCTTTTAACGCGGTCGCACCGTCGGAATAGACGCGCGTACCGAATCCTTCAGCCTGGAGCGCGATCGACACCGAGGTCAATATGTTGCGATCGTCGTCGACGAGCGCGATGACATGGCTCAATTCCCGCTCCCTTGCACAACATTGGCGATACCGGCGCGGACCGACCGAGACAAGCGACCAACCACTTTGACCGCAAGGCCGCTCGCGGTTATAGGCGCTGACAGGTGCGGCGGCGTTCCAATGGAGCGCCGCCCTACATGTTTAAAAACAGGAGCATGGCAGTGAGCGAGCGTATTCCGGCGCATGGGTTGGATGCCCAGGGAATCGAAACGGGCGCGACCCTTCACTGGAACCTGGGCACCGCACCGCTGGTCGAGGCGGCGGTTTCGCGCGGCGAAGGCAAGCTGACTGCCCACGGTGCGCTGCTGGTCGATACCGGCAAATTCACTGGACGCAGCGTGAAGGACAAGTACATCGTCCGCGATGCGGCCACCGAAGACACGGTCAACTGGGGCACGATTAACCAGCCGATGTCCGGTGAGCATTGGGCTAACCTGAAGGCCGATTTCATGGTCGGCCTTGCAAGCCAAGAAGAACTCTATGTCGCCGACCTGTTTGGCGGATCGCAGCCGGAATATCGCGTGAACGTGCGGGTCATCAACCAGATGGCATGGCACAATTTGTTCATCCGGACCCTGCTTGTCCGCCCGGGGGCCGATGAGTTGTCTGGCTTCGTTCCCGAATATACGATCGTCAACCTGCCCAGCTTCAAGGCCGACCCGGTGCGACACGGCTGCCGCAGCGACACGGTGATCGCGGTGAACTTCACGGAGAAACTGATCCTGATTGGCAACACCGAATATTCCGGTGAGATGAAGAAGGGCGTGTTCGGACTTTTGAACTTCCTCCTGCCCGCGCAGGGCGTGATGCCGATGCATTGTTCGGCTAATATTGGCGCCGACGGCAAGAGCGCGATTTTCTTCGGCTTGTCGGGCACTGGCAAGACCACGCTGTCGGCCGATGCCAGCCGCACCTTGATCGGCGACGACGAACATGGCTGGTCGGACCAGTCGGTGTTCAACTTCGAAGGCGGCTGCTACGCCAAGATGATCAACCTTTCGGCTGAAGGCGAGCCGGAAATCTACGCCACCACGAAGATGTTCGGAACGATCCTCGAGAACGTCGCCATGGACGAGTCCACCCGCAAGCTGAACTTTACCGACGCCAGCAAGACCGAGAATACCCGCGGCGCCTATCCGATCGAGTTCATTCCGAACGTGTCGGAAAAAAACCTCGGTCCCGCGCCGTCGAACGTCATCATGCTCACCGCGGATGCTTTCGGCGTGCTGCCCCCGATCGCGCGGCTGACCGCCGACCAAGCGATGTACTATTTCCTGTCGGGCTACACCGCCAAGGTTGCCGGCACGGAGATCGGCGTGACCGAACCGGAAGCGACCTTCTCGACCTGCTTCGGCGCCGCGTTTATGCCGCGCCATCCCAGCGTGTACGGCAATCTCCTGAAGGATCGCATCGCACGAGGCGGGGCGCAGTGCTGGCTGGTCAATACGGGCTGGACCGGCGGCAAATACGGCACCGGCAGGCGCATGCCGATCAAGGTGACCCGCGCGTTGCTCAATGCCGCGCTCGACGGCAGTCTCAACCAGGCGCAGTTCCGGAAAGACCCCAACTTCGGTTTCGACGTGCCGGTGTCGGTGCCCGGCGTCGATAACGCCATTCTCGACCCGCGTTCGACCTGGGCAGACAAGGACGATTACGACCGCACCGCCGCCAAGCTCGTCGACCTGTTCGTCGACAATTTCGGCCAGTTTGCGGATCACGTCGAAGAAGGCGTGCGACAATCGGGCCCGAAAGTGTCCGCCACCGCCTAGCCTGCCCGATCCTTGATCGGGTTTCCGTTTCGAAAGCTCGATCCATGACCGATCATAAGATTCGCCATTTCGCGAACCCCGCCGCCGTCGCCCGCGTCGGTGAGGGCCTGCTCGCGCGCAGCCTGCCCAAAGCCGAATGGACCCACGAAGCCCATCTCGCCGCGACAACTTACTTACTGCTCGACCATCCCGAAATCGACCTCGACACCGCGCTCCCGGGCCTGATCCGCGCCTACAATGAGAGCGTAGGCGGGGTGAACGATGATACGCAGGGCTATCACGACACGATTACGCGGGCCTATCTCCACGGCGTCCGATTATTCTTGTCCGAAGCCAACCACGCCGCGCCGATCCACGCGCTGGTCAACGACCTGCTCCATTCCCCAATGGGCCGCCGCGACTGGCCGCTGCGCTTCTGGTCGAAGGAGCGGCTGATGTCGGTCGTAGCGCGGCGCGGATGGGTCGAGCCTGATCTCGCCGTTCTGCCCTAAACCCGACCTCGCGCGACATAGTCGTCGATGTTTCGCGCCAGCACGTCCATCGGGACGTTGCCGCCCTTGACCACCGTGTCGTTGAAGTCGCGCAAGTCGTAGCGGGCGCCGAGCGCGGTCCGGGCGCGGCTGCGCTGGCGGTCGATTTCCTGGTGGCCGACCTCATAACCGCAGGCCTGGCCCGGCCAGCTGCAATAACGATCGACTTCGCTCTCGTTGGGGCTGCCGAGCGCCTCGTTGAAGAAAGCTCGCGCCCGCTCGCGGGTCCAGCGCTTGGCGTGGGGGCCGGTGTCGACCACCAGCCGACAGGCGCGGAACGCGATCGATTCGAGATAGCCCAGCCGCCCGGCCTCGAAATCGTCATAGACGCCGAGCTCACCGGCGAGTTGCTCGGCGTAGAGCGCCCAGCCTTCCGAGTAGGCGTTGAACGACAGCAAAGCGCGGATCAGCGGCAGCTGGTTGGCATATTCGCCCTGCCAGACATGGCCCGGAATGGCCTCGTGATGGGTCAGTGAGGGCAGGCTGTAGCGGGTATGGTCGAAG
>JBKJNP010000174.1:0-5150 GCA_046593565.1 Sphingomicrobium sp.
CCGGTGGGGCTTGTCAGGGGGTTTGCGGGACGCCTAGACCGCTTGCCGATGCCCATCGCCAGCCTCGACGATATCCGCGCTTCAGTCGGCCAGATCATCGGCTCGTCCGACTGGATCGACGTGACCCAGGACCGCATCGACGCCTTCGCCGACATCACCGAGGATCGCCAGTTCATTCACGTCGATCCGGCCGCTGCGGCCCAAACCCCGTTCGGCGGCACCATCGCCCACGGCTTTCTCTCCCTGTCCCTGCTCAGCCGTATGGCGGCCGACGCGATGCAGGTCCCCGACACCACCAAAATGGCGATCAATTACGGGCTCGACCGGGTCCGCTTCATCGCCCCGGTTCGCGCCGGCAAACGCGTCCGCGGTCATTTCACCTTGGCCGCGATCGACGACAAGGCCCCCGGCCAATTGCTGTTCCACCACGACGTCACGGTCGAGATCGAAGGCGAGCCCAAGCCCGCCCTCACCGCCCGCTGGCTCGGCCTCATCTTCACCTAGGAGAATCCCCATGTCCGCTCGCGACGCCGTCATCGTCTCAACCGCCCGCACGCCGATCGGCCGCGCCTACAAGGGGGCGTTCAACGCCACGCCCGGCGCCACCCTGGGCGCCTTGTCCCTCGCCCCCGCGATCGAACGCGCCGGGATCGAGGCGGGCGAGATCGACGACGTGGTTTGGGGCGCGGTGCTGACGCAGGGTACGCAGGCCGGCAATATCGGCCGCCAGGTCGCGCTTCGCGCCGGTTGCCCGGTCGGGGTTTCCGCCCAGACCATCGACCGCCAGTGCGCCTCGGGCCTGATGGCCATCGCCACCGCCGCCAAGCAGGTGATCATCGACCGCATGGATATCGTCGCCGCCGGCGGCCAGGATTCGGTCAGCATGGTGCAAACACCGGAGATGCGCGTGTCGGGCGATCCGTCGCTGATCGCGATGCACAAGAATGTTTACATGCCGATGCTCGGCACCGCCGAAACCGTCGCCCAGCGCTATGGCATTTCGCGCGAGGCGCAGGACGAATATGCGCTGCGCTCGCAGCAGCGCACTGCCGCCGCGCAGGCTGAAGGCCGCCTTGCCGCCGAGATCGTCCCCGTCACCACGACGATGGGCGTCAAGAACAAGGAATCCGGCGAAGTCACGATGCACGAAATCACCCTCGACAAGGATGAGGGCAACCGGCCCGACACCAAGCTCGAGGGCCTCGCCGCCTTGAACCCGGTCCTCGGCCCCAACACCAGCATCACCGCCGGCAACGCCAGCCAGCTCTCGGACGGCTCGTCTGCCTGCATCATCATGGACTCGGCGCTCGCCGAAAAGCGCGGCATCGAACCGCTCGGCCGCTACATCGGCATGGCCGTGGCCGGGACCGAACCCGATGAAATGGGCATCGGCCCGGTGTTCGCGGTGCCCAAATTGCTCGAGCGCTTTGGCCTCAAGATGGATGACATCGGGCTGTGGGAATTGAACGAGGCGTTTGCGGTGCAGGTGCTCTACTGCCGCGACAAGCTCGGCATTCCGGATGAACTACTCAATGTCGACGGCGGTGCCATCTCGATCGGCCACCCCTACGGAATGACCGGCGCCCGCGTCACCGGCCACGCTTTGATCGAAGGCAAGCGCCGCGGTGCCCGCTACGTCATTACCACCATGTGCATCGGCGGCGGCATGGGCGCGGCAGGCTTGTTTGAGGTTCTGTAAGGGAATTTCCGATGAACGAGTTTGGGTTGATTGCAGGATTGAACGGGTTTCTCAGACCCTTGAATTTCGAAGGTCGATCAACCCGAACTGAAGCGGTGGCGCTCGCAATTGCCTACTTCGTAATCGTCTTCGGTCTATATACGTCTGGCTTGTTGTTGCTTGGTGTGCGCGATGGGTTCGGGCTCAAGCTACTGCCACTGGTCCTGCTTCTTTATCCGTGGCCGGCCATGTTGGTGCGCCGAGCGCATGACGCTGGACAGCCGGCCTGGATCGGAATTGCCGCGATCATCTTCAATGCGGTTCCACTTTTGATCGTGTGGCCCGGTCAGGAGGGGACAAACGAATTCGGCCCCGATTCCCGGCTCACGCCAGATAATCCCGACCCCTGATCCACCGGCTAGCCATCCACTTCACCCCGCTGGTCACCGGCAGCCCCGCATGCATCATCCGCTGATCGGGCAGGCCGTCGGCGGTGACGTTGTGAAACAATAACAAGTCGCCGACCCCGCCCTTCACCCGCACCCCGACATCGGGGAAGTCGGTCTGTCCGCCCTCATAATCATGATTTAGCCAGATCAGCGCCGTCCAGTGCCGCAGCGCCTCGGGGGTCGCGCCGTGCGCGTCATGGTGCGGGCGATATTGCTGCCCGGGCTGATAACGCAGGATCGTCAGCGGCTCGCCCCACTTGCTGTCGGTCCCGCTCGCGGCGGCGATGCAGCTATTGATCTCCTGTACCACCAGATCCTCGGCGAGCGGCGGGAAGCTCGACGTGTCGGCGTCGCGGATCGCATCGAGCACCCCCGCGCCGGTCGCCTCGTCGATCACCATCGCCCGCTCCAGCCACGGCGTCCCGAGCAGGGTCAGATACCGGCATTCAGCGGCGCTGAAGAGCCCGCGATGGATTGAAATACGCGGATCGGCGGACAATATTTCGGGATCTATTTCGGGCAATCTTTGGTGACAGGTGACATGCCCGAGGAACGCCAGCTGAACCGCCGCGAAACGATCCTCCTTTGCAAGCTCGGCCAGCATCGCCCGCGCCGCTTGCGGATCCGTCGGCCGCCCGATCCCGGCCGCGGTCATGTAGACCCACGCCCGCCGCGCATCCTCATTGCCAAGGCTCGCCGCCTGCTCGACCATCGCCAGCGCCCCCGCCGCATCGGGCGCGCCCCCATCCCCCATCAACCGAGCCTCGGCCAACGACAAAGCCGCTGCTCCGTCGCTCGCCGCGCGCCGCTCCAGATCCTTCAAATCGCTCATCGCGCCTACCTGCCGACTCCTTGTCCTTTTGTCACGCCGCGCTAGGTTTGCGCGCATGACCGGAATCGAACTCGTCGCGCTTGCCGCCTCGACCAGCCTGCTCGCCGGGTGGCGGTTGTATCTCGTCACGCTCGTTACCGGCCTGGCGATGAAGTTCGGCTACGTCGCGCTGCCCGAGCAATTGCAGGCGCTCGACGTGCTGGCCAACAACTGGGTACTCGGGATCGCCGCGATCGGCACCCTGGCCGAATTCTTCGCCGACAAGATCGCCTGGGTCGATAGCGCGTGGGACAGCGTCCACGCCTTCATCCGGCCGTTGGGTGGCGCCTTACTCAGCCTCGCGATCGTCGATGCGGGCGATCCTGCGTGGCAAATCGCCAGCTTCCTCGCCGGCGGCGGCGCAGCGTTGGTCGCCCACGTCGGCAAGGCGGGCGCGCGAACCCTCGTCAACGCCAGCCCCGAGCCGTACAGCAACATGGTCGTATCGACGATGGAGGATGTCGCTACCGGCGGGCTGCTCGCTTTGGCCATCGCCAATCCGATCGCCGCCGCGATCATCGCCGCGATCCTGGTGTTCCTGTCGATCTGGCTGGCGATGAAGGCGCGCCGCGCGATCAAGCGGGTGATGGATGTGCTTACGCCGCCGCGCCCGATGAAGGACGCCACGCCGCCTACCGCTCCACTCACTTGACCGTCAGGCGCGCCGATCCGCGCTGGACTCTCGCCGCCTGCGTCTTGGCCTCCAGCCTGTCGTTCGTCGAGGGCAGCGTGCTCAACGTCGCCCTCCCCGCCATCCGGGAGAGCTACGGCGCCGGCGCGGCGGAGGTGCAGTGGGTGGTCAACGCCTATTTGTTGCCACTATCGGCTTTGCTGCTGCTCGGCGGCGCGCTCGGCGACCATTACGGACGGCGCCTGCTGCTGCTGATCGGCACCGGCCTGTTCGCCGCCACCAGCCTGGTCTGCGCGCTCGCCCCGAGCCTGGAAATATTGCTCGCCGCTCGCGCCGCGCAAGGGGTCGGCGCGGCATTGTTGCTGCCCAACAGCCTCGCGCTCCTCAACGCGGCCTACCAGGGCGAGAAACGCGGGCGCGCGGTCGGGATCTGGGCTGCGGCGGGTGCCGCCTCCGCCGCAGTCGCCCCGCTGATCGGCGGCTGGCTGGTCGACCATGTCGGCTGGCCGGCGATCTTCTACATCAACCTGCCGCTCGCAGCCGGGGCGATGCTGCTCGCTTTCATGTTCGTCACCGAAAGCCAGGACAAGGGCGCCGTGCGGACCGATTACCCCGGCGCGACACTCGCCACGCTCGGCCTGCTCGGCACCACCTACGGCCTGACCCGCTGGTCGTCGTCATCCAGCCTCGACACCATCGCCATCGCCACCATTCTCGCCGGGCTCGCCATGCTCGCCGCCTTCCTGTGGGTCGAGGCGAAGCGCGGCGACGCGGCGATGATGCCGCTCGCCATGTTCGCCGACCGCTGCTTCTCGGGTCTCAACCTGCTGACCTTCCTGCTCTATGGCGCGTTCGGCGCGGCGATGCTGTTGATCCCTTATGTGCTGATTTCGGCGGGCGGCTATTCGCCGGTTGAGGCGGGCCTCGCCATGCTTCCGCTGCCGATCCTGCTGACCATCGCCTCGCCGCCGATGGGCCAGTTCGCCGGGCGCATCGGGCCGCGCTGGTTCCTGATCGTCGGACCATTGGTGGCCGCCGCCGGAATGCTCCTTGGGCAACGCATCGGGGCCGACACCGGATATTGGACCAGCGTCTTTCCGGCGATGGCGGTAATGGCGGCGGGGATGGCAATCGCGGTCGCCCCGCTGACCGCCTCGGTGCTCGGCTCGGTCGACGAGAAGCATGTCGGCACCGCCTCGGGCTTCAACAGCGCGGTCGCGCGCACCGGCGGGTTGATCGCCACCGCGATGCTCGGAATCGTCCTGTCGCGCGAGGGCGAAGCGCTGATCGTTGGATTCCATCTGTCATTGATCGGCGCCGCCATCGCCTCGGTCGCGGCCAGCGCGGCGGCGGTGGTGCTGGTCCAGAAGGTCAAGATGCGCAACGGCTGACGAGGCCGGCCAAATCTGCTACATAATCCTCTACACCATCCGGCTCTGAGGGGAGGCTCGCGATGCACGGACTGAAAGCGCTTACGGTCGCATTGGCGGCGACCACCCTGATGGGCATCTCGCCGGTCGA
>JBKJNP010000147.1:0-7090 GCA_046593565.1 Sphingomicrobium sp.
GCCGACGCGCTTGCCACGCAGGATCCAAGCCAGCCGGGCGCGGTCGCGTTCCGAATAGAGCCGCGTCGTGCCGCGTCGCTCGGGCGCGATCAGCGCTTCATCCTCGTAGAAACGCAGCGCCCGCGCGGTGACCCCGAACTCGTCGCACAATTCGCCGATCGAATAATGCCCGCGCGACCGGTCAGACGCCGGGGCCTGGTCCACCACATGGGATGCAGCGCTCGCGCTTTTCGAGCTTGAGGGGGCGTTATTCAGCATGCGTCGTTCCATATCTTACGTTTCCGTAAAGGTCAAATTGAGCGTGAGGGGCGACAAGCGTTGAACCTCATCCTATATGATGCTCGCACTGCGAACCGAAGGAATTCGAGCCCCATGCTGACCACCCATCCCTTCGACGACGACAAATTGCGCGAGGAATGCGGCGTGTTCGGAATCTGGGGCGCGGAGAATGCCTCCAGCTTCGTCGCGCTCGGCCTCCACGCGCTCCAGCACCGCGGCCAGGAAGCGGCCGGCATCGTCAGCTTTGACGGCCAGCATTATCACGCACACCGCGCCATGGGTCACGTCGCCGGCAATTTCGACCGCGACGACGTCATCCGCACCCTCGCCGGCCATTTGGCGATCGGTCATGTCCGCTATTCGACCACCGGCGAGAATGCGATGCGCAACGTCCAGCCATTGTTTGGCGAGCTTGCCGAGGGAGGTTTCGCCGTCGCGCAAAACGGCAATTTGTCGAATGCGATGACGCTGCGCGGCGCGCTTAATCGGCGCGGCTCGATCTTCCAGTCGACCAGCGACACCGAAGTGATCATCCACCTCGTCGCCACTTCCTCCTTCACCTCGCCAATGGACCGACTGACCGACGCACTGAAGCAGGTCGAAGGCGCATATTCATTGCTCTGCCTCACCCCCGAAGGCCTCGTCGCGTGCCGCGATCCGCTCGGCATCCGGCCGCTGGTCATGGGCAAGCTTGGCGAAGCGACCATTTTTGCCTCAGAGACCGTTGCCCTCGATGTGATCGGCGCCACTTACCTGCGCGATGTCGAGCCGGGCGAAGTGATCATCGTCAACGAAAAGGGCATCCGATCCTTCCGCCCGTTCGCACCGGCGAGCCCGCGGCCATGTATCTTCGAGCATGTGTATTTCTCGCGCCCCGACAGCATCGCCGATGGCAAATCGGTCTATGAAGTGCGCAAGAATATCGGCGCCGAACTGTCGCGCGAATCGCCGGTCGAAGCCGATTACGTCGTCCCGGTCCCAGACTCCGGCGTCCCCGCTGCACTCGGCTTCAGCCAGGCCAGCGGAATTCCCTTCGAGCTCGGTATCATCCGCTCGCATTACGTCGGCCGCACCTTCATCCAGCCGAGCCAGGACGTCCGCCACCTCGGCGTGAAACTGAAGCATAACGCCAATAGCGCCCTGATCCGCGGCAAGAAGATCGTACTGGTCGACGATAGCATCGTGCGCGGCACCACCAGCCTGAAGATCGTCCAGATGATGCGCGACGCCGGCGCGACCGAGGTCCACATGCGCATCGCCTCCCCACCCACCAAGCACAGCTGCTTTTACGGCGTCGACACGCCCGAGCGGTCCAAGCTTCTGGCGGCGCAAATGGACGTCGCCAAGATGACCAAATATATCAACGCCGATAGCCTCGCCTTCATCTCGATCGACGGACTATACCGCGCGATGGGTGACGCTCGCGACAACGCCGCCCCACAGCGTTGCGACGCCTGCTTCACTGGCGATTATCCGACCACGCTCACCGATTGCGACAGCGACGGCAAACCCAAGCCCTTGTCGCTCGTCGCCAGCCGCTAAGAGGAATAGCATGTCTGACTCGAAGCCGTTCGACGGCAAGCTCGCGCTCGTTACCGGCGCCAGCCGCGGGATTGGTGCCGCCACCGCCGAAGCACTCGCCGCCGCCGGCGCTCATGTCATCCTGACCGCTCGCACAGCGTCGGCGTTGGAAGAAGTCGAGGACCGGATCCACGCCGCGGGCGGTAGTGCGACGATCGCGCCGATGGACCTGACCGAGACCGACCATGTCAAGAAATTGTCCGAGGCGGTGGCCGAGCGCTGGGGCAGCCTGGACGTGATGGTACTTAACGCCGCGATGCTCGGCAGCCTGAGCCCGGTCGAGCATCTTGACGCCAAGGAACTGGCCCGCGTGTTTGCCCTCAACGTCCATGCGAACCAGGCGCTGATCGCGGCGTTCGATCCTTTGCTTCGGCGGGCTGAAAAGGCCGATGTGATCGGCATCACCTCGTCGGTCGGCAGTGAGCCGCGCGCTTTCTGGGGTGGCTATGGCGCCTCGAAAGCGGCCTTCGAAACCCTGCTTTCGACGTATGCCGACGAAACGGCGCACGGCGGCAAGTTGCGCATACAGATCGTCGATCCCGGTGCCACCGCCACGCGAATGCGGCAGCTTGCCTTTCCTGGCGAAGAGCCCTCCTCACTCAAGGGACCGAAGGTCGTCGCGGCGGCGATTCTCGGACAATTGGCGAGCGATGCGGCGACGGGGAGCCGCCACCGGGTCGAGGGCTGAACTTGGCGAATGTTCACGAATGTTCGCGGTGGCGATGAAGATTTCGCAAAGTCGATCCCGGATGTCAAGGAGCCGATTCGCGTGATGCCAGAAAGGCGCGCTGTAGGAAAGGCTTTTTAACCTGTTCGGTTCTGTAGTGTGATTTGCGCGACATCGATGCCACCCCCGCGAAAGCCGCCTTCGCAGTACATCAGATAATAGCGCCAGAGATTGTGGAAAGCGTCGTCGAAGCCGGTGAGCCGACCCTGCAACACCGCGTCATCATAGCGCGAGCGCCATAAGCGCAACGTCTCGGCATAGGCGAGGCCAAAGCTGTCGCGATCGTTCCAGCCAAGCCCCCGCGCCTCCGCAAGTGCCTCGAATCGAAGTTCGTTGAGCAGCATGCCGCCGGGGAAGATGTATGTCTGAATGAAGTCGGCGCTGCTCGCATAGGCATCGAACAAGCGGTGGTCGATGCTGATGAACTGCAGCGCCGCCTTGCCGCCCGGCGTCAGGTTGCGGGCGATGCAATCGAGGTAGGCCGGCCACCAGCGCTCGCCCACCGCTTCGACCATCTCGACCGATGCAATGGCGTCGAATTGCTCGTCGATCGCCCGGTAATCCTGCAAGCGGATGTCGATCCGGTCGCTTAGTCCCGCCTCTGCAATCTTCGTGTCGGCCCAGATCTTCTGCTCGGCGGACAAGGTCAGCCCGACGACCTCGGCCCCGCGATTCGCCGCCTCGATCGCCAACGTGCCCCAGCCGCAGCCGATTTCGAGCAGCCGATCACCCGGTTTCAAATCGAGTCGATCAAGCAGCAATGCGATTTTGCGATATTGGGCGCTTTCGAGGTCATCACCGGGGGCGAAGCGCGCCGCCGAATAGGTCATGCTCGGATCAAGCCAGGCGGCGTAGAAATCATTGCCGAGGTCGTAATGGGCAGCAATGTTGCGGCGGGCGCGGGCCGGGCCATTGTCGCGCATCCGGTGGGCCAGCGAATTGATCCATCGCATCGGTCCCTTGGCCCGCGCGACATCGCCCAGCGCGACGGCGTTGGCCATGAACAGGGCGCATAACGGCACCGGATCGGGCGACGACCATTCACCCGCCGCCCACGCCTTGTACCAGCCGACCGAGCCCGAGGTGGCGAGGCGGACCAGTGGCATCCAGCTGTGAAGCCGGACCACCGCGACCGGTCCATCACTGCGGAAGCCGATGCGGCGGTGCGATCCGTCGGGCAAAGTCGCCTCGATCCCGCCCAGTTCGAGCCGCTCGTCGAGCCGGTCGAGCACTGTCGCGAAGGCTGGCGCGGCGATCCGCCCGACCATGCCGCCACCGGTGGCAAAGCCGCGATCCGCCTGAACCAGATGAGAGCCACGCGACGCCATGATCGCCCTATCCGCCGATCAACGAGTCGAGGCAAGCGCCGCAAGCGCCCGTTCCCGGGCCGCGCGGTGGTCGATGATTTTCGTAGGGTAACGTCCGCGCTGGTTGTCGGGCGGATCGTGGATGGTGGCATCGTCCAGATCGGCCAGTTCGGGCACCCAGCGGCGGATGTAGTCGGCGGCGTCAAACTTCTCCGACTGGACCAGCGGCGCCATGATCCGGACGAACATGTTGGCGTCGATCCCGCTTCCCGCGACCCATTGCCAGTTGGTTGCGTTGGAGCCGTAATCGGCATCGACCAGGCAGTCCCAGAACCATTGTTCTCCGTCGCGCCAGTCGATCAGCAAATGCTTGATCAGGAAGCTGGCGGCAATCATCCGCACCCGGTTGTGCATCCAGCCCGACGCCCACAACTGTCGCATTCCGGCGTCGACGATGGGATAGCCGGTCAGGCCCTTTTGCCACGCCTTGAGGTCGGACGCCGACGACCGCCACTCGATCGAATCGAGTTGCGGACGGCCGCCAATTTTACCGTAGTCGGGCAGCTGGAGAATGACATTCTGAGCATAATCGCGCCAGCCGAGCTCGCCGAGATAGGTGTCGACCGAGCCGCGCTTGCCTGACACCGCGTGCCACACGGTAGCTGGGGAGATTTCGCCGAAATGGAGATGCGGCGACAGGCGCGAACTGCCTTCGACCGATGGCAAGTTGCGCTGGCTGTCATAGCGCGCTGCATGTTGTGCAAAATCTTTGAGGCGATCGAGTGCACCGGCTTCGCCCGGGGTCCATTCTTCGCTGAAGCCAATTGCCCAGTCGGGCCTGGCCGGGAGCAATTTCCAGTCGGCAAGCCTGTCCGACTTCGGCCATTTGGCGGGGGCGTCGATCGTCTTCGGGGAGGGCAGCGGATCGGCCGGCGGCAAGCGATCACGGAGCGCGCGCCAGAAGGGGGTGAAAATCTTGTATGGTTGCCCCGCGCCAGTGGTGACGCTGCCCGCGGGGGCAAGGTAGTTGCCGTCATGCATGACTAGGTCGAGGCGCTCGGCCACGGCCCGCTCGGCATTGCGCCACCAGGGTTCGTAATGGTGGAGCGCATGAACGCGGGAGGCACCGACTTCCTTCGCCAGTGTCGCAAGCACTTCTTCGGACTTGCCTTGGCGCAGGACCAGTTGCGAACCCTTGGCGTCGAGCGCCTTGGCGAGCGCGTCGAGGCTATGATGCAACCACCAGCGCGAGGCGGCGCCCATCCGGCGATGTTTCGGGGTCTCGTCGTCGAGGATATAGACCGGGACCACCGGCCCCTCCCCCGCCGCCGCGACCAGCGCTGCCTGGTCGGCAAGGCGCAGGTCACGACGGAGCCACAGGATCGTCGGAGCGGTCAGCAGCCGGGCCCCGAGAAGGGCAAGATCGTCTCGCGTGCCAGCCGCGACCGATGCGATAGCAATTCAACGTAACGCGCATCGCCGATGGTCACCTTCGCCTCGCAGCGGCGGCGCTCGACCTGGGCGAGGGGAAGGATCGACCAGCCAAGGAACTGACGCAGGCCGCGATCGCGGGCGATGGCAGCGCGGACGATTGGATCGTCCATCCCGTCGGGTTGAAGCGGCTGAATGGCGCTGAGGCGGCGACCGAAGGGCTCGAATTCGGCACGGCCAGCCGATCCGCCCTCGCGCCAGCTCATCGACCGTCGCCAGAAGAACAGCGGAGGCGGTGAAGCGAAGATCGCCTTGGCGGTCGGTATCCGGCGCTGGACGGTCTCGGTCGCGGTCTGGCTGAGCCCGATATTGAACGCGATGTAAGTGAAAACGGTAGCAATCGCCCCCTGAACCGGCCGCTGCCATTCGCGGCCGCGCCTCTCACGCCAGCGCGACCACGCGATCGACCCGGCGAGCAGGGTCCAGATCCAGACGTCGATGATGAACAGGCTGTCGGCGTGATACCAAGCACTCGTCAGCGGCGAGAGCAATTGCACTGAGTAAGTGGTCTGCAGATCGAGCAACGGATGGGTGATTGCGCCAAGGTAGCACAGCACGACCAGCCACCCGACATGCAGGTCGAGGCCGCTGTTGAAGGTGATGCCGCGCTTCACCTGCCAGCGGTCGAGCAGCAGCAACAGGCCGGCCAGGAAAGGGGGCAGGAGCAATACCCCGCCGACCAGCGAATGGGTGAATCCGCGGTGCATCGCCAGCGGCGCCCAGGAAGCCCAGCCAAGGAACACGTCGATGTCGGGCATGTTGGCACCGAGGATCAGCGCCGCGAGGCCCTTGCGGGTCCTGGTCTTGAGCCCCGCCTGGCCGAGCGCCCAGCCGGCGAGACTGTGGGTGAAATTGTCCACTTAGCGTGGCTCCTCCCCACAGGCTTCGAGGGAGAGATGGCAGCCGCAGGCGGATGGAGGGGTTATTGTTGCGCGGCAAAAGAACCCCTCCACCATGCTTCGCTGGTCCCCCTCCCCGCCGAAGCCGGCAGGGAGGAATTCATTCAACCCGCGGTTCCTTTTCGACTTGCCAGGTCTGGCCCTGGGCGACGAGCTTTTGCAGGTCGGGGGTCTTGCCCTTGGCGATCGCTTCATTCTGTTCGATCACCGCGCTGTCGAAGGTCGGGCGCGGGTCGTCGTAGATCACGCCCAACGCCACCGGAAAGGCATCGCCCGGCATCTCGACCAGCATGTGGGCAATGCCGCGATTGGTCGGATCGTGGATGATGACCTCGTCGCTGTCGCCGGCAACGACCTTGAGCGTCAGCGCCGCGACATCGAGCGCGATGCCTTTCTCGCCATTGGCGAACAGCATCTTCTCGCCCGCCTTGAGCCAGAGCTGCTTTTCGGCCGCCGCGTCCCTTGCGGTGAAGGAGCCGAACACGTCGTCATTGTAGACGATGCAATTCTGGAAGATCTCGACGAAGCTGGCGCCCTTGTGCGCGTGCGCGGCCTCAAGCACGTCGGGGAGGTATTTCGAGACATCGATCCCGCGCGCCACGAACCGCGCGCCGGCGCCAAGCGCGAACGCGCACGGATTGGCGGGGCGATCGACCGACCCGAACGGTGTCGAGGGGCTGCGCGTGCCGATGCGCGAGGTGGGCGAATATTGACCCTTGGTGAGGCCATAGATCTCGTTGTTGAATAGCAGCAATTGGCAATCGAGGTTGCGGCGCAGCAGATGCATGGTGTGGTTGCCGCCGATG
>JBKJNP010000151.1:0-18583 GCA_046593565.1 Sphingomicrobium sp.
ATATCGACCTCCCACCGCTTCGAAGGTCAGCGTGAGGCCAGCGCCGCCAAAGTCAAGAAAAAGGCCCCGCACCGAAGTGCGAGGCCTTTCCTACGCTTACGCAACACAAAGGCTTTAAAAGTCGATCTGGGCCCGCGCGGCGACCGTATCGACGCCATACTCGCGCTCGTCGATCGGCTTGGACGAGGTCGGCTTGACCGTCGCCGCAAACGGGCCGCCGGTGATCGCGGCATGCGAATATTGCAGGTAGAAGCGCATGTAATCCTCGGGGATCCACACCAGGCTGGCGAGGAAGCCCATCTGGGTGCCGCCCTTGCTGAGGACCGGCGCCCCGGTGCACACCCCGGTGGTAAAGTTGTTGGTGCAGCCATTCTTCAGGCGCTTGTTATCGAGATCGAGATAGTCGACCCGCCCGTTAAGTTGGAGCGCACCCCATCCGCCCTTGCTGAACGGCTTGAGCACCTTGGTGCGGTCCCACAGGCCATTCTTGTAGCCGCGGGTTTCGCCGGTGAAGTAATAGCCGAGCTCGGCATAACCGCCCCAGAAGCTGGGGTTACCGGTCGGCACGAACACCGAGGCGGTGCTGAACAGGTCGAGCGGGTCAGCGCCGCCGGCGATGATGTCGCCCCGGTCATAAGCGTTGGCGACGATATACTGGCCTTCCGCCGCGAAATGCAGCGACTTGAAGATGCCGGCAAATTCGAGCCCGAAGATATCGTCGCTCTTGGCGGCGAAGAAGTCGGTGTTGACGAAACGCTGGTCGGTCAGCTGGGTGAACGGACGCGCACGGTAGCGGACACGCTGGTTGGCCGACGGCTCGCCGCCCGACTGGGCATTGACCGTGGCACCATTGTTCGACTGGAAGTTGCGGTGCTGATAGCTGGCGCCGAAGTGCAATTGGTTCGACCCCAACAGCGGCGAATAAGTGGCGCGCGCCGCGGCAATCCAGCCGTCATTGTCGAGGCTGCTGTCGATCGTGTGGGCCGAGAACAGGCCCGCATTGACGCGGAACGTATTCGCCTTGTTGGCATAGCCACCCGACACGCCGACACGCCGGGTATTGATGAACGCATCGTCAAATGCGGCGCGCTCGACAAACGACAGGAAGCGCGAGCTCGACACCTGCTCGAGACCGTTGAGGGTCTCATGGTTGCCGATGGTGAAGTTGAACGGCTTGCCCGACGGCGCATAGGTGATGATCACATCGCCGAAGCCAACGCTGCCATTGGCGAAATCGGCCTCGGCCTTGTAGCCGAACCCGCCCGGAATGGTGCCTTCGAACCCGAGCCGGATGCGGCGGGCGCGGGTGTTGAAACCGAGGTTGCGGGTAACGATGTCGCCTTCCGGATTGCCGACGAAACCGACATCGAACTGGAGGCGACCGCGCGGCTTGAACGACCAGCCGGCATCCTTGTCCTCGAACAGCGGTCCGCCTTTCCAGGAGGGCGTGGTCTTGACGATCGACGCCTGGACCGCGGCCAGCGATTCCTGAAGCGCCTCTACCTGCGCCTGGAGCAATTCGAGCTTGGCCTGCGCATCATCGACCGGCGCGGCTTCGCTGATGGCGGCGTCGGCGGTGGCATCCGACGCGTCGGGCTCGGTCGGCTCGGCCTGCGCAGCCGGCGCTTCCTGCGCAAAAGCGGTGCCGGTGATGGCGAAAGCGCTGCCGCACAGCAACGCCGCATACAAAGACTTGCGAATCATTTTATTCCCTTTCCCCCGACCCCGGATTCGGGGTCCGGGGCGCCCGCCTCGCGGTGGACGCCCGTTTACTGACCTGATAAAATGCTACTTGAGGCTGGCGAGGTTGAGCGGCGCCAGGTTGCGCGCAGCCTGCTGGCTGCGGGCGCGGACATTGTTCGGAGCCGCGACCAGGCCACCCTGCTTCAGATAGCCGTTCGGGCCCATCGCGCTTTCCTTGGTGAATTCGGCGACGAAGGCGCGAATTGCCGGAATGGCGCGGGCGTGGGCGTTCTTGACGTAGATGAATAGCGGCCGGGCACCGGGATATTGGAAGGTGCTGATCGACTGGTAGGACGGCTGCACGCCGTTCAGCGCGATACCCTTCACCTTGCTCGTATTCTCTTCGAGGAAGCTGTAGCCGAACAGGCCGATGGTGTTGGGGTTCTGGGCCAGCTTCTGGACGATCAGGTTATCGTTCTCGCCGGCTTCGATATAGGCGCCGTCGGTGCGGATACCGGTGCAGATCGCCTTGAATTTATTCTCGTCGCTCTTTTTGAGCGCCGCAATGCTGCCATTGGCTTCGCACGGCGGGGTCATCAGCAGGGTCTCGACCGAATCGCGCGTGCCGCTGGTCGACGGCGGACCGTAAACCCGAATCGGAACCGCGGGCAGCTTGGCGTTTACGTCTTTCCACGTTTTGGACCTGTTGGGCTTGCCAAACGGTGTCTTGGCGATCGCGAGGTAGATATCGCGCTGGGTCAGCGAGGTGAACGCGCTCGACCGGCCGGTGGCGACGGCAAGGCCGTCAAGCCCGACCTGGATTTCGGTAATCTGGGTGACGCCATTGGCAGCGCACAATTTGGCTTCCGACGCCTTCATCCGTCGCGATGCGTTGGCGACGTCGGGGAAGCGTTCGCCGACTCCGGCGCAAAATAATTTCATGCCGCCGCCGGTGCCGGTCGATTCGACGATCGGCGTGCCCAGCTTGGGGTTGGCACGGGCGACGCGCTCGGCAACCATCTTGGCGAAAGGATAGACCGTCGACGATCCGACGGCGCGCATCTGCGAGCGGGCATCGGCGGCGGCCGGGACGGCAAGTAAAGCAATCGAGGCAACGCCGAGCATCGCTGATTTGAGAGTCATTTCCATTTCCCCTTGAGCGGATTTTTTTCCGCTGCTGCGCCGCGAATAGGGGAAGGCCGCGACCGCTAAATGACTCAATTGTTGCAAATTTTTGACAAGGTTTCGGAAACGGAATGAGGCGGCGGATCGCCTCGATCCGCCGCCTCATTACTTCGCTCGATGGCTGGTCGCCGGACTAGCTGGCTGAGGCATCGTCCTCGTCGCGGGGACGGCGAACGCGGCGCCGCGGACGGGGAGCTTCTTCGACCGCTTCAGTCTCGACGGCACGCGTCGGCTGGCGATCGTCCTCGTCGTCACCTGCCGTGCCGATCGCCGGCGGAAGCACGGCGAAATCGATCCGCTCATCCTCGACCGGAGTCGAATCGCGACCACGTGCGCGACTGTCATCATCACGCGTGCGGCCATTGGGCCGCTCGCGCCGAGATTCGGCCCGCTCGTTGCTTGCCCGCTCGCTGCCAGCGCGTTCGCCGTTCGGCCGGTCGCCGCGCGGTTCGCGATCGTTTCGGGGTTCGCGGTCGCCGCGCGGACGGGCCTGCTGGCGCTGTGGCTGCTCGTCATTGTCACCGTCATCGCCGTCGCCATCGCCGTCATTGTCCATGTCCGAGTCCATGCGATCGTCGCCGTCATCGTCTTGGTCGTCGTCACGGCCGCGCTTCTGCTCGTCGAACCGCGGACGTGCATCGCCCAGCATGCGGAAATAATGGTCGGCAAACTGCAGATAATATTCGGTCTGGACGCGATCACCGCCAAGCTGGGCATCGCGCGCCATGCTCTTGTATTTCTCGTGCAATTGCGCTGCGTTACCACGTTGCCGATTGTCGCGGGCGTTGCCGCCGCTGTTGCCGGAAATGCCGCGGGGTTGCTGTCCGCCGCGGCCGCGACGGCGGCCGCCTTGACGATTATTGATCAATCTGAATTTCCTCGTCGCACTGGCGCATCGCGCCGCAAAACCTTTCACTCGAAGGTATTTCCTTCACCCCGATTGTCCGGCGCGCGACACATGCGGCTGGACCCCTAGTCGGGCCGTGTGCGCAAGATCGCTGCGAAACGCACGGCCGATTTCGTCGGGGGTAGGTGCGGGGGGCGCGCTGCGGTTGTTCGGAGGCGGCCCCGTCCCTGAAAGGAGATGTAGTGGGTTCAGATGAAGAAACCAAGCATTTTCGATTGATGCGCCAAATCAAGCCATGTTTCAGATCAAAAGCGCGCGCGCGCGTCCGGCCAAGTCGTGCGACAAGCGGACCTCATGGCCCGCTGCAGCGAAAAGCGCGGCGGCGCTGTCGGCTTGATCATGGCCAATCTCGATCGCCGCGAGGCCGCCTTTGGCGATCAACCGGCCGACGGTCGGTGCCAGGCGACGGTAATCGTCGAGTCCGTCGGGGCCCGCAAACAACGCTTCGGCGGGCTCATATTCGGCGACCCCGGGGCCGAGTTCGGCCTCCTCGGCGACGTAAGGCGGATTGATCAAAACCAGGTCGAATCGCTCCACGATACCTTCCGCCCAGTCGCCGAGGCGAAGGTCGGCGCGAGGGGCAAGGCCAAGGCGCCTGGCATTGGCACGGGCATAATCGAGCGCGTCATCCGAGGCATCGACACCGATCCCGGTCGCCGCGGGCCACTGATCGAGCGCCGCCAGCAAAAGGGTGCCTGGACCGGTACCGAGATCGAGAATTCGCTTCGGCCCATCGGTCCCGGCAAAATGGCCGATAGCGGCGGCGATCAGGGTCTCGCTGTCGGGGCGCGGGATCAAGGCGCCGGGACCGACGCTGAGCTCGATGTTCCAGAAGGCGCGCTTGCCGGTGATGTACGCGATCGGTTCACCCTCCGCGCGGCGTGCGACGAGGTCCGAGAATTTGGCCGGGGCCGGGCCGGTCGGCGGGGCGAGCAACAACACGTCTCGCTCGATATCGAAGGCGTAGGCGAGCAAAAGTTCGGCATCGAGCCGCGCGGTGTCGCTAGTCGCGCGAAGCCGGTCGGTCGCGGAATCGAGCGCGCGGATCAGCGGATTCATGCTTCGTCAAGGCTCGCCAGCCGGGCCGCTTCATCCTCGGCGATCAGTGCCTCGGTCAGTTCGCGAAGGCCCGGTCCCTCAAGTATTTCGGGCAATTTGTGCAGTGTCAGGTTAATCCGGTGGTCGGTCACCCGGCCCTGCGGGAAATTATAAGTCCGGATCCGCTCCGACCGGTCGCCGGACCCGACCATCGACCGCCGGGCCCCGGCGCGTTCGTTGGCCAGCCGCTCGCGCTCGAGCTCGTAGAGACGGGTGCGGAGCACGCGCAGGGCCTTGGCCTTGTTCTTGTGTTGCGACTTCTCGTCCTGCTGGATGACCACCAGCCCGCTCGGCAAATGGGTGATGCGGACCGCGCTGTCGGTGGTGTTGACCGACTGACCGCCCGGACCCGACGAGCGATAGACGTCGATCCGCAGGTCGGCATCATTGATCTGGACGTCGACTTCCTCCGCTTCCGGAAGCACCGCCACCGTGGCCGCCGAGGTATGGATCCGCCCGCCGCTTTCGGTTGTCGGCACGCGCTGGACCCGGTGGACCCCGCTCTCGAACTTCAAATGCGCGAACACCCCGGTGCCGTTGATCGAGGCGACCGCTTCCTTGAAGCCGCCGACGTCAGAGCCCGAGGAGCTGATCATCTCGAACCGCCAGCCCTGCTCCTCGGCAAACCGCTGGTACATCCGCATCAAATCGCCCGCGAACAGGGCCGCTTCGTCGCCGCCCGTGCCGGCGCGAACCTCGAGCATCGCAGCGCGTTCGTCGGCACTGTCCTTGGGCAACAATTTCAGCGCCAGCGCCCGCTCGGCCTCTGGCAGGCGGGCCTCGATATCCAGCAATTCCTCCGACGCGATGGCGCGCAATTCCTCGTCGGCATCCTTGGTCATGACCAGCAGGGATTCGCGCTCGGCGCGCAGGCGGCGGACTTCGCGCGCCGCAGCGGCGACCGGCTCGACCTGGGCATATTCCTTCGACAGGCGGACGAATTCGTCGGGCGCGAGATTGGGCGCCGCCATCGCTTCCCCGATGTCATGCTTGCGCGCCTCGATCGAGACGATCTTGTCGAGCGAGATGCCTTTCACACCGGCGCCTTGATGCCATCAAGGCCATCAAGTGCAAGGGCAAGAAACATGGCCCGACCGGTGCGCGGATTAAGCAGGTCGCCATCCAGTTTTCGCTTAACTTGCTCGCCCGATTTCAGGCTGCGGATGGTAATCTCATTTTTTGCAACCTCATCGTCGCCAACAATAACAGCATAGCTGGCTCCTGACGCGTCCGCCCTTTGCATGCGCTTCTTCAAGTTGCCGCGATACGCCATGTCCGAATAGGCTCCGTGCCGACGAAACTCGTTCAGTAGGCGCGCACAGAGGGCTTCTGCCTGATCCCCAATTGGAATGAATACGAATTCGGGACGCTCCCTAGCTGGAGCATCAATCAGCATCGCCAGCCGCTCGATCCCGGCCGCCCAGCCGACTGCGGGCGTATGCGGGCCGCCGAGGCTTTCGATCAGGCCGTCGTAGCGACCGCCGGCCAGCACCGTGCCCTGCGATCCAAGCTGGTCGGTGATGAATTCGAACGCGGTGTGGCGGTAATAATCGAGCCCGCGCACCAGTCGCGGCGCGCGTTCCCAGGCGACCCCGGCGGCGTCGAGGCCCGAGGTGACCGCAGCGAAAAAGTCGCTCGCTTCGCTGGTCAAGAAATCGTCGATCACCGGCGCGCTGTCGGCGATCGGCCAGTCGGCATGCGCCTTGCTGTCGAGGATGCGTAGCGGATTGCGCTCCAGCCGGTCGCGGCTGTCTTCGGACAAGTCGTTCCGGCGACCCGCGAAATGCTCATACAGCGCATCGCGCCACGCGGCGCGGGTCGCTGGGTCGCCCAATGTGTTGAGCTTGAGGATCACTCCCTCGATCCCGAGTTCAGCCAGCAATTGCGCGCCGAATGCGATCGCCTCGACGTCGGCTTGCGGTTCGGCGGCACCGATGATCTCCGCGTCGAGCTGGTGGAATTGGCGGAAGCGGCCCTTTTGCGGGCGCTCGTAGCGGAAGGCGGGACCGTGGGTCGCCACCTTGAGCGGCGCATATTGCTGCCAGCCTTCTGACAGGTAGGCGCGGGCGATGCCGGCGGTGAATTCGGGGCGCAGCGTGATCGAATCGCCCGAGCGGTCGTCAAAGCTGTACATCTCCTTCGACACCACATCGGTGGTTTCGCCCATCGTCCGCGCGAACACCGCGGTCGGCTCGATCACCGGCACTTCGATCCGCTTGAAGCCGTAGAGACGGCGCGTGGCGTCGAACGCCGCGATCACCGCGTGGAAGCGGTCGGCGTCTTCTCCAATCAGGCTTTGCGTCCCCCGGACGGGTTGCGGTGTTGTGGTCATCTTGTGTGCCATTGGCATATTTTCGCGCTTTAACAAATTCACCAACCGTCTAGAGGCCGCTCATCATGAACATCGACCTGATTCCCGCGGGCTCCAACCCGCCGCACAGCATCAACGTGCTGATTGAAGTGCCGATCGGCGGCGAGCCGGTGAAATATGAATTCGACAAAGTGTCGGGGGCGATCTTCGTCGACCGCATCCTCCACACGTCAATGCGCTATCCGACCAATTACGGCTTCATTCCGCAGACATTGTGCGACGACGGCGATCCGCTCGACTGCCTGGTGATGACCCGCTGGCCGCTGATCCCCGGATCGGTGATCCGCGCACGACCGGTGGCGGTTCTTTACCTTGAAGATGAGGCCGGCGGCGATGAAAAGTTACTTGCCGTGCCTGAAACCGCGACCTCGCCTTATTATGCCGATGTGATGGAAGGCACCGACCTGCCGGGCATCGTGCTCGAGCAAATCGAGCATTTTTTCACTCATTACAAAGACCTCGAACCCGAGAAATGGGTCCGGGTCGGCAAATGGGGCAACCGCGACGACGCTTATCGCGTGGTCGAGGCGGCGTTGGCCCTGGCCCAAGCAAAGACCGACGCCTAATTGCCCGGCGGGCGCCCACCCTGGCCGCCACGACCGGCGAAGCGGCGCGGCAGGAATAATTTGCGGAAACTAATGCCGACCGTCCGACCGATCGATTCGAGCCGGTCCGCCTGATAGGCGAACGGCGCAAGACCGGCCGCGTCGCGGACCCTGGGTCGGCTGTTGAAGATATTGTTGACCTCCAGCCGGACCGAACTGCCGAGTAAGAAGGGATGCTTCGACACCAGCTCGATCCGCTCGCCGAGATTGGCGAACAGGCGCAGGTCGACCGTCGTATAATCGGAGAAGCGCAAATCATCACCCGCAACGCCGCCGTCGACCCGGGTCGCGCTTCGCCAGTCGGCTGACAGCCGCGCGCCAAGTCCATTGTTATAATAGCCGCCTTCGACTTCGACCACGTGCGCGGGCCGGCCGCCGGTAGCGGCGAGCGCCTCGCCATCGAGATAATCGAGCGGTTCGATTCCTGGCCCGATTTCGAGCAGGTCGGTAAGGGTCACGGTGTGGGTCGCGGACAGGGTCAGTCGACCGCCATTGCGCCCGCCAAACATACCGCCGCCGCGTCCACCGTCACCACGTCCGCCGCCGAAACCGCCGCCGCCGGGCCGGTCAGCACCGGCGCCAGAGAGTGGCGCTTCGCCGGGCGGCGGGGTCGCGCCCGCTGGCGGAGTTGCACCGCCTGGCGGCAACACGCCCGGATTGCGCCGAGCGAACTGCTCGCGCAGCTGCGCAATTTGCGCTGGGCTAGGTCGCTTGGACGCCAGCGGCTTGGTGAAATCGAAGCCATAACGGATCGTGTCGCGGTTCGAGCGGAGCGCGTTGACCGGGCGCAAATCGACGCTGATGAGCGTGTCGGTGTCGAGATCGCGAACGAAACGACCGGGGAACGCTGCCTCCAGCGCTGGCGTGGCGGCGGGGAAGCCGATTTGCGGTCGGTCGATGCTCTGATGGACATATTCCCCACGCAGGTGGAAATCGAGTTTCTCCGACGGTTTCCAATTGCCGCCCAGCTTGAACACATTGCGCTTATCGGCATCGAGCGCCGGATTGCCGCCGGTCAGCGTGGTGACATTGACGGTCTCGCCGCGGTTCGCGTCGAAGAACGGCACATTGTCTGTCTCCAGCAACGGATCGCCCAATTGCTGCAGGCTCGGTGCGCCATCCTCCCGGGTCCAGCTGGCGATAAGGTTGATGTTCGACTTGGGCGACCAGTTCATCCCCGCGCCAAGGGAGGTCAACGTGCCAAAGTCGCTCAGCCGACTTACTTCCGCATTCAGATTGGCGCTCAATCGACCAATTGCCGAGTCGCGCTTGGCGATTGGCAGGTCCAGGCTGACCGACCCTTCGGCAATGTCGCGGCCGATAGGCGGGCTGTCGGTGGTGATGCCGCGGCGGCGCGACTGGCTGTCGAGGCTGGTCGTCGATCCACCCAGCTTGAACGTGGCATTGGCATCGCCCGCTGGAAGTTTGAACAACGGGCCGGTGGCGGTGGCATCGACGTCGAAGCTGCGGCGGGTCGAGCGGGCCCGGTCGCGCTGCAAATCGTCGAGACGGCCAAGATCACCGAGCGGATTTACCAGCAGGCCGGCGTCAATCTGTGCCTGGGCGTTGGCGAGATCGGGTCCGCGATCGGCGAACGACAGGCTTTGGCTCCAGTCGGCATTGCCGGTCGACGACAGTCGCCATTTGCCGCGCGTGGTATTGAGCGCAAAGCCGAGACCAAGGCTGTTGGCGCTGGTCTCGCGGGTCAGCGTGTCGCCGGGAAAGACGCGCAGGATGGTGTCGCCGTCGATCGCGGTAAGCGTGCCGGTGGGGACACCGAAGCGGCTGCGGCCCTGCCTGAGTTCCGCCTCGCCGGTGAGGGTCGCCGACACATTGCCGAAGATCGATCGATTGTGCGCGGCGGTGATCCGCGCAAGCTGACTGGCGCCGACCAGGGTCCGGAACGAGCGCGGATCAACCGGGTCGGGCTGGCTCTCCACCGGTTGGAGAGCGATGGCGCGATCACTTTCTAACAAGGCATCATTGCCGTCAACCCGCGCACTGAAGGACGTGCGCGTGTCGTTACGGATGGACAGCCTTCCGACTTCGGCTCGCCCCGAGAGATAGTCGCCATCGGTCGCAGCGCGGCCGCCAGCTTCGACCTGGGTCGAGTTGAACCGGCGGCGAAGGACGATGTTCACGACGCGCTGATCGGCGGCATAGCCATATTTGAGCGATACTTCCTCGGGCAGGATTTCCATCCGCTCGATCGCCTCGGGGGGAAGGTCGCGAAGCTCGCGGAAGCCAGAGATGCGCTGGCCGTTTAGCAGCAGTATGGGACGTCCGCCGCCGCGGCCGCGCGCGCTGCCGGTTTGGGCTGCGACCGAATCGAGCAATTCCGAGATGCTGGTTGCACCAGTGGCGCGGATGTCGCGCGTATCGAGCACATTTTCCGGAGGAATGTCGCCGACCACCGAACCGCGGGCGCGCTGGCCGACGATGACGATTTCCTCCTCATCCGATTCGTCCGCGACTGTTGAGGTCGCACTGCGAGCATCATATGCCGGCTGCTGGGCGAGGGCGGGGTACGCGGCGGCAGAAGTAAGTAATATCAGTAGGTTACGTGTCATACCGACGACATTGGACAAGCCCGCCTGAACAACCAATGTCGCCGCTGCGCTTTTCGACCAACGACCGACGGGCTCAGGCGAACAGCTTGAGGCCGGCGATGGCGACGATGATGACAAGGATCAGCATCAGGCGGACGAGGGTCGCGGGTTCGTCGAAGAAGGCCATGCCGACGATCACCGTCCCGACCGCGCCGATCCCGCCCCACACGGCATAAGCGGTCCCCATCGGGATCGTCCGGGCGGCGATCTGCAACAGGCCCATGCTGGCCGTTACCGAGGCGATAAAGGCGAGCGTCCAGGGCAGATTGCGGAAGTTATCGACAAACCGCAACGCGGTGGTGAAGCCGACTTCGAACAGCCCGCCAAGGATCAGCCAGAGCCAGGCCATGCTTCACTCCCTTGATGCAGCGGCGCGAACGTTTAGGCTCGCCCTCATGGCAAGCACCAAGACCATCGGCAAGCGAATCGCGCCGTGGCGATTCTTGTTGTTCTTCGCGGTGCTCGCTGCAGGGTGGGTTTTCGCCATACGTACGCTCGACTGGTCGCAAGGTCTGCTTGCCGGGTTTGACGTGGCAGCACTCATCTTCCTGGCCAGCTGCCTGTCGACGTTCCGCTACGATGCCAAGCATATGCGGGCGGTCGCGGCGCAGAATGACGCCAACCGCGCCGTCCTGCTGGTGATCAGCTTCCTGTTGTCGGTCGTCATCCTGGCGGCGATCATTGCCGAACTCGGGCAAGCCCGGCTGGAGGCGTGGGACAAGGCGCTGGTCGCGGCGAGCCTGATATTGGTGTGGCTGTTCGCCAACGCGGTCTACACGTTGCACTACACCCATCTGTTTTACACCGCCGATGACGGCGGCAAGGACCGCGCCGGGCTGCTATTCCCGAAGACGAAGGAGCCGCTGATGAGCGACTTCGTCTATTTCGCCTACACGCTAGGCGTGGCGGTGCAGACCGCCGATGTGCAAGTGACCTCGCCCCATATTCGCAAGGTCGTGACGGCGCATTGCGTTGCTGGATTCTTCTTCAACCTTGGCGTGCTCGCGATGACGATCAACGTCCTAGGGTCGAATTAGACAGCCGCTTCGAGACTGGGCGAGGCTTCTTCCGGGCGGCGGGCGGCGAGAATGCAGCCGGCAACGATCAACGCCGCGCCGGCCAACGTGAACCACGACACGCCCTCGCCGAAGATCAGCCAGCCGAACCCCATCGCCCACAGGAACGAGGTGTATTCGGTCGCCGCGAGATAGGAGGCTTCGGCACGGGCATAAGCCCAGGACAGGAGCAAAAGCGACGCGGTCGAGAGGAAGGCGGCGAGCAGGATGAACGGGATTTGATTCGCGGGCGGAAGGTCGGCCCCGCCGAAAATTGGCCAGGCCGCGACCAGCAGCGCTGCGACGATGAGGTTCTGGAAGAAAGCGATCTCGATCGGCCCGGCAACCTGCGCCTGGCTGCGCATCAGGATGATGTTGACCGCATAGCAAATGGCTGAGGCGAGGATCGCGATGCTGCCGAGCAAGGCATCGCGGCCGAGATCGGCCTGGGCCTGGCCGACGAAGATCAGGATGACCCCGGCAAAGGCGACCAGCGAGGCGGCGATGGTCTTGCGGCCGATGGTCTCGCCGAGGAAGAAAGCAGCGAGGAACAAGGCGATCAGCGGGGCGATGAAGGCGAGCGCGATCGCCTGCGCCAGTGGCACCCGCGCCAGCCCCCAGAAAAACAGCATCGCCATGACAAAGGTCAGGCACCCCCGGAACAGATGGATCCGCATGGTCGAACGCGACGGCCAGTTGGGCCGGGCGGCGAACAAGGCGCCCGACATCGCCACCCCCGACAGCATCCGCCACAGCATGGTGGGATAGATGCCGAGCGCGATCACCAGCCCCTTCATCACCGCGTCCATGCCCGAAAAGGTCGCGATTCCGAGGCTTCCGACAAAGAAGGCGACGAGCGCGGTGGGGCGGGTGGCGGCCATGGGTTCGCCCATAGCGAAGGGAGCGCCGAAAGCTAGCGGATCACCATCCGGAGTTTTAGCGGATGACCATCCGGTCCGGGGTAATCTCGATCGTCCCCATGCGGCCGAGGAAGCTTTGGCCGAGCAGCGACATGTGGCTGCCCTCAAGGATCGCGCCGCTGACATTGTCGACTGACTTGCCGCCCAATGTCACCCGGTCGAGGGTGACGATCTTGCCGCGCACTTCGCCCGAGGCGCCCTGCCCGACCGCGACAAATTCGCTGGAGAAGAATGACAGTCCGACGCGCTGGGCGTCGTCCGCCGACAGAGCGACGCCGCTGGCGCCGGTGTCGACCATGAAGCGGACGGTCGCGCCGTTGACCTGCGCATCGGCGTAAAAATGGCCATCGGGCGCGCGATCGAGCGTGATCCCCTGCCCCGATACGGCGGTTGGCGAAGCCGCGGCATCAGCGCTGAACGGATCGGGACGGCGCGATTCGTGTGGGCGGGATTCAGCAGAGAAAGTCCCGCCGACTTCGCGTGCCAATGGCGCAGAAGTCGGGCCCGACGGCAACATCGCGCCGATAATCACACCGAATATGATGATGATCAGATACCAACGCGCCATGGAAACAAGGTGTAGCGGGTCAACGTAAACGAAGCGTTGCTTCGATCAGCCGCTGTCCTTGAGCGACAGATAGTCGCCGGCGATGCTGACCTGGTCGACGCTGCCGAGATAGGATTGGCCGAGCAAGGACAGGGTCGAGCTTTCGAGGATCACGCCGCGGACATTTTCGACCCGGATGCCGTCGACATCGACCGAATCGAGCATCACCTTCTGTCCGCGCACCGCGCCGCTGGCGCCTTCGCCGATGATCTCGAACTTCGACGGATCGACTTGCACGCCGATCTTGCGCGCGTCATCGACCGTAAGCGCGACGATCGAGGCGCCGGTATCGACGATGAATTTGACGCCGGGCTTGCCGTTGACGTGGGCCCGGGTGAAGAAATGGCCGCTCGATCCGCGGGTCAGCACGACTTCGCGAGGCGAGCCCGGCGCGGCGGCGACGGCCGGGGCCGGCTTGCTGCCGGGCAGGAGCAGGCCAATGACGACGCCTACAGCGACGACGAACAGGAACAGACGCATCATGCATTGGTGCATAATCGCGAGCGGTTAGGAAAGAATTACAACGCCGACCAATGCATCGCCCCGTCCCGCGAGTCGCAATTGGACCTTAGCTCAGGCGGCGTCGCGCGTCTGGCTGATCCCCGCCTCGATTTCCGCCGCCTTGGCCTCGACCAGTTTGACGATGTGATCGATCATCCCGGCATCCTGGACATGGTGATCGGTGACTCCCGACAGGAACACCATATGCTTGCCATTGCCGCCGCCGGTAAGCCCGATGTCGGTTTCACGCGCTTCGCCGGGGCCGTTGACGACGCAGCCCAATACCGACAGCGACATCGGGGTGCGGATATGCTGGAGCCGTTCTTCCAAGGCCTGGACGGTGCGGATGACGTCGAACCCCTGCCGCGCGCAGCTTGGGCAGGAGACAACGCGGACGCCGCGATTGCGGATGCCCAGCGCCTTCAAAATCTCATAGCCGGCGCGGGCTTCTTCCTCCGGCTCGGCCGAGAGCGAAACGCGGATGGTGTCGCCGATCCCGGCCCATAGCAACGAGCCCATGCCGATCGAGGATTTGACCGTGCCGCCGATCAGCCCGCCGGCCTCGGTGATCCCCAGATGGAGCGGGCAATCGACCGTCTCGGCGAGCTGGTGGTAGGCGGCGACCGCGAGGAACAGGTCGCTGGCCTTGACCGCGACCTTGTAGTTGCGGAAATCATGGTCCTCGAGGATGCGGATATGGTCGAGTGCGCTTTCGACCAAAGCCTCGGGACACGGTTCGCCATATTTTTCGAGCAAATCTTTCTCGAGGCTGCCGGCGTTGACCCCGATGCGGATCGCGCAGCCATTGGCCTTGGCGGCGTTGACGACCTCGCGCACCCGCTCGGCCGAGCCGATGTTGCCTGGATTGATGCGCAGGCAGGCGGCGCCCGCGTCAGCCGCTTCGAGCGCGCGTTTATAGTGGAAATGGATGTCGGCGACGATCGGCACGTTGCTGGCGCGAACGATTTGCTTGAGCGCGGCGGTGCTTTCGACGTCGGGGCAGGACACGCGGATGATGTCGACCCCGGCCTCCTCGCAGCGGCGGATCTGGTCGATCGTCGCTTTGGCATCCGAGGTCGGGGTATTGGTCATGGTCTGCACCGTGACCGGCGCGTCGCCGCCGACGGCTACATTGCCGACCATGATCTGACGTGATTGACGGCGCGATATGTCGCGCCAAGGCCTGATGGACATGGCCGCGATATAGGCTGACGCGGCGCGAAGGCCAAGGATGATGCGAGGAATCGCTCCACGGTGGATAATCTGTTAATGCGGCGGCGGAATCTGGTGGGGGCGCTCGGTGAATAAGTTGGCCCTGATGTCGCGTGACAAGCTGACCGGCGCCGCGAGCGGGCCGGGACGGGCGGATGGCGCTCAGCGTTACTGGGCGTTTCTTAGCTACAGCCACATCAACAGCGACCAGGCCGACTGGCTGCACAAGGCGATCGAGCGGTTCGCGGTCCCCAAGGGGCTGGTCGGGCGGGTCACCGCCAATGGCGCGGTACCGCGCAGCCTGACCCCGATCTTCCGCGACCGCCACGAACTGGCGGCGTCGAGCGACCTTGGCCAGACCATCCGGCAGGCGCTTAAAGCCTCGCGCTTCCTAATCGTCTTATGCTCGCCCGCTGCGGCGGCGTCGCGCTGGGTCAATGAGGAGATTATCGCCTTCAAGAAATTGCATGGCGAAAAGCGCGTGCTGGCGGCGATCGTGTCGGGCGAGCCATGGACCAGCGAGATCGCGGGGCGCGAGGCGGAGGAATGTTTCCCGCCGGCGCTGCGCGAGAAATATGACCGGCGCGGTCAAGCCACCGGCAAGCGCGCCGAGCCAATCGCCGCCGACCTGCGCGAGACGGGTGACGGGCGCGAGGCGGGCAAGCTCAAGCTGGTCGCCGGGATGCTCGGGCTCGGGCTCGACGACCTCGTCCGGCGCGAGCAACAACGGCGGCAGAAACGGCTGACCTATATCGCCGCGGCGTCGATCGCGGGGATGACGGTGGCGAGCGGGCTGGCAATATTCGCCTTCGACAAGAGGGACGAGGCTAGGGACCAAAGGCGCGAGGCCGAGGGGCTGGTCGGGTTCATGCTCGGGGATTTGCGTGACGAACTGGAGCCGATCGGCAAACTTAGCGCACTCGATGCAGTCGGAAGCAGGGCGCTGGCTTATTTCGAAAAACAAGACAAAACCGAGCTGAGCGATGCCGCGTTGGCTCAGCGCAGCCAAGCGCTAAACCTGTTGGCGCAAATATCCGACAAAAGGCTTGATCCCGCCGGCGCCCTGGCGCGGTACCGCGAGGCCATGCGTAGCACGGCGGAATTGGTCGAGCGCAAGCCGGACGATCCGCAGCGCTTGTTCGATCATGCGCAGAATGTATTTTACGTCGGCGAGATGGCGCGCGACCGCGGCGACGCGCGGCAGGCCGAGGTCGCGTATCTCGAGTATAAGAGCCTGGCAGACCGGATGGTGAGCCTCGAGCCAGACAGCCTCAAATGGCGGATGGAGATGTTCTACGCCAACGAGAATATTGGCATCATCCGTTACGACCAGCGCCGCTTCGCCGAAGCGAGCCGACTGTTCGAAGAGTCGCTCCGGCCGATGGGATCGGGAGTTTCGATCGATACGAAGAACGACAATTACCAGAAGGAATATTCGACGCTGCTCGCGTGGCTGGCCGATAGCTATGCCGCCCAGGGGCAACTCGACCGGGCGATCGCCACGCGCGAGAAGCAGATCGCATTCCTAACGCCACTGGCTGACGGGCAATCCAACGTCGTGTTCCGCCAGCATTTGATTCCGGCCTATTTCGGGCTTGCAAATCTGTTCCTGTCGCAAGGAAAAACTGAGCTCGCCATCGAGCGGTTCGGGCGGTCGAATGTGGAAAGCGAGCGCTTGCTGCCGATCGAACCCGACAATGCTTTCTGGACCGGGCTTTCGGCCCAGACGCGACTGCAGCTGGCCAAGACTTATTTGTCGGTCAATCGTAGCGGGGATGCGGCCACCCAGGCACTGATCGGATGTAATCAAGCGAAGCGTGTCCTGGCGCGCGACCCGGGCACGGCATGGCGGAGGCTCCAGACCGACTGCCTGTCCGTCCGTGCTCGCTTGTCACTGGCGAGTGGCGACCTGGCCGGGGCAACGAAACTGGCGGGAGAAGCATTGGCGTCGGCCCGGACCGAGCGAAGCGCCGACTCCCACAGGGACAAATTCAAAGTTTCCGGGGCATATCGGCTGCTCGGCGATGTGCGGCGGCGCAGCGGGAATGTGGCGGGGGCGCGAGCTGCGTGGGCTGAAGGGCTTTCGCAGATGCCGCGGGGAGTCACCGAACGACCACTCGAAACCAAGGATCGGGCCGATTTGCTTCGGCGACTGGGGCGGCAGAAAGAAGCTCGTTCACTTTACGCGCAGCTGACGGCAATTGGATATCAAAACGCATCATAAGGGAGGAAAATATGGCGAACCCGAAAAAAGTGAAGGTCATCGTGACCGTGAATAGCGATGTTCCGGGGGATTTCACGATCGAACCCTCGCCAAAAGGATCCCTGCCCAAAGGAACGAAAGGCGAGCTAGTCTTCAAAAATGATCACCACCGCGGATTCGACGTTCATTTCGATTTGGTCGACAAATCCGGGCTGGGTTACAAATTTCCGTCGTCAGATAAAATAAAGTCCGCCGTCTGGTCTGAATTGGGCGCCACGTCTTGCCCGCAGGATGGCAAGATGGAGGTATTCCAACCTCTGTCAATCGACAACAATCAGATGACGCTCGTCGTTCACAACCCGAATGCTGATCCGGTAGTCGGCGTATTCTACTACATGCTGCGCGTCACCAACAATGGTGGCAGCAGCTACCTGGATCTCGACCCCGGCGGCGACAACAAGAATGGGCCGGTCTCGCCCCGACCGACAGCGTCATGGTTCGCTTCGGCGCTGACTGGCGGCATCGTGGGGCTCGTGGCAATCATGCTTACCAACAGTTCACTGGCACCGCCGAACGCGATATTGTTCGCAGTTGGAGGTGCGATCGTGGGGCTCGTTGTGGGCATGCTGCTTGGCCGACGATAGATTGCGGACTGCGGCGGCGGCTGTCAGCAACATGCAATGACCGCCCCGCCCCAGCTCCCCTTCGCCCTCACCGTCGGCATTACCGGGCATCGGCTCGGTGGGCTGGCGGATGGGCGGGTGGGGCCTATCGGGGACGAGATTGCGCTGGCGCTCGATACGGTCGAGGCCGAGGCGCTCGGCCTGTTCAACCGCGAGGGCACCTTGTTCGCCAAGGCGCCGCCGGTACTCACTCTGGTCTCCCCCCTGGCCGACGGCGCCGACCAGATGGCTGCCGAGGCGGGACTGGCGCGGGGGTGGCGGTTGCAGGCGATCCTGCCGTTCGCCCGCAAGACCTACATCCGCGATTTCGAGGGGCATGAATCGCAGGCGCGGTTCATTTCGCTGATCGAGCGGTCGGACTGCGTGCTCGAACTGCCGGGCGATCCGGATGACGATGCCGAAGCCTATATGGCCGCGGGTCGGGCGACGATCGCGCATTGCGATGTGCTCATCGCGATCTGGGACGGGCGGCCGCCACGCGGTCGCGGGGGCACCGCCGAAGTGGTCCATTTGGCGGTGGCGCAGGGCACGCCGGTAATCCACATCCCGGCCGACGGCGAGACGCCGATCGCATTGCTGTGGAGCGGGTTCGACCCCAATGTGGTGACCCGTGGCGGTGACGATCGCGGGGTGCGCCAGCTGTTCGAGCCCGAACTGCTGGGGCGATTGCTGCACGCGCTTCTGACTCCGCCGCCGCAAGCGATCGAGCGCAGTTTTTACGACCGTTTCCTGGCCGAAAAGTCGCGCCGTGTGCGCGGGCGGATCGAATATCCGTTGCTGCTGATGCTGGCCGGAGTCAGCTGGATGAAGAGCAGCCACTGGCGCGAATCCAAATGCGCCGCGGCGATCGATGCCGAATGGGTAAGCTTTTCAACCGAGTGCAGCGGGAAGCACGGGATCAGCGCTTCGTTGCAATTGCTCGAACGGGCCTATGCGTGGAGCGA